>JACRCT010001266.1 GCA_016218885.1 Deltaproteobacteria bacterium
GCTGACGCTCTCGGCTCGGACACCGGTTGCTGACGCTCTCGGCTCGGACACCGGTCGCTGACGCTCTCGGCTCGGACACCGGTCGCTGACGCTCTCGGCTCGGACGCCGGTCGCCCGCTCCCGCCCAGGCCAGAACCCGGATCGAATCTGGGGCGAGAAGCGGCTACCGCTTGTGCGCCGACGCGGGGTGGGTGGCGAGCCACTCCTTGGCCGCGGCGAGCTGGCGCGGCAGGAAGCCCACCTGGGAGTAGAGCTCGACTGCCTCGCGCGCGAGCTGCCGCGACCGGTCCCGATCTCCGCTGACCTCCCAGAGCGCACGCGCCAGCCCGAATCGCAGGCGGGCGACGAAGGGCCGCTTGTGGTCCTCGTCGGTGGCGGCGCGGCGTCCCCTCTCGTAGATGGCGATCGCTTCGGTGAAGCGCCCCTGGGAGAGCAGCGCGTCGCCGTAGCCGGCGAACTCCTCCAGGGCGTCGGCCTCCACGAAGGAGGGCTCCGCGAGCAGGATGGCGAAGCCGGTCTCGAAGGACCGCAACCCGGCTGCGGCTTCGCCGGCGGCGAGCTGCAGGTCCCCCAGCAGGCACCAGGCGGCGCCGGCATTGACGGACTTGGGGCTCGCCTTCTCGATCGTCCGCAATGCCAGCCGGGCCTCCTGCAGCCCGCTGGAGTAGTCGCCGGTGAGGTGGTGGACCCGCGCCAGGCTGAAGGCCGCGTAGCTCGTCACCCGATGACCCTCGCCCAGGGAGTTCTGGCTGCGCACGAACCCGTTGAGGGCCACCGATTCCGCCTCGTCGAGCCGGCCGAGATCGCGCAAGAGGACCGACAGATTGTTGGTGAAGAGCAACGTCTGGGGATGGTCGGGGCCGAGGACCTTGTCGGCGATGCGGACTGCCTGCCGGATCTGCTCGAGACCCTCCGCGAGCTGTCCGAGGTGCTCGAGCGACATCGCCAGGTTGTTGAGCGAGCGCGCGACCAGGTAGTGCTCCTCCCCGAAGGCGAGGCGCCGCAGCTCGAGGGCCCGCCGCCCCTCGGCGAGCGCCAGCGGGTAGCGTGCGATGGACAGATAGACCGCGCAGCGGTCGCTGTACACGTCGGCCTCCAGCGCGGGGTCGGCGGTCCCCAGCGCCTCCAGCGCCCCCGACGCCAGCTCGCCCCAGGCCAGCCCCTCCTCGGCGCGCTCGCTCGACAGGCCCACCACGTACATCAGGCGCGAAGCGGCGGCGGCCAGCGTCGCCCTGTCGCCACCCGCCTCGGCCCGGGCGATCGCCCTGAGCAGCGCCCTTTCTGCCTGCTTGAGCTCGTCCGTCTCTTCATGGAGCAGCCCGGCTTGCAGCTCGACCTTGGCCTGGAGCGGGCGGTGCTCGAGCCGCACCGCGGCCTCGCGCAGCCTTGCCAGCAGAGCGTCGGCCTCGGCGTACTGCGCGGCGGTGCGGTGCAGCCGCACCTGTGCGAGCCCTTCCTCGACGCGCTCGATCTCCTCGCGCGTGGCGGCGTCGGCGGGGAGCGCGTTCGCACGCAGCGCCGCGGCGTTGGCGCACGCCGAAAGAGGAGAGAGCGCGCTCGCGACCTGGGAGGCGCGCTCCACGAAGGCCGGATTGGCCCGCTCCATCAGCCCCACCAGGGACCCCAGCTCGGCGTGGCGCCGCTGGAGGCACTCCGAGCGCAGGCCGAACAGATGCGCGCTCTCGGTGCCCTCCACCAGCGCCGCCACGCACGCCTGCTCGCTCATCGCCGCCCATTGGTCCGCATAGCGGTCGAGGAGCGGCTCGAGCGCTGCCCAGGTCGAGGCGGCGCGGAGGTGGCCGCTCTCGAGGATCGCCTTGCGGGCTGTCGCCCGCCGCGACCCGTCCCAGATCCCGCCGAGCTGGCTGCGCGCGTCGTGGCAGAGGCGGCGCCGCTCGAGCCTGGACTGAAGAAGCCCCGCGCCCACCACGAAGGCCGCGAGCACGATGGCTCCCGCCGTGAGCCAACGCCGGCGCCGCGCCCAGGGGTCGGCCGCGAGCTCGTCCAGCAAGGCTTCCATCGAGGGGAAGCGTTTCTCGGGCTGCTCGGCCAGGGCTCGCAGGAGGATTCGCCGCAGGCGCTGGGGCACCCGGCTGCCGGCGGGCTCGGGCTCCACTTCCCCTTTGCAGATGGCCTCCAGCTGCTCGGTGGCGTTGATGCCACCGAAGGGCCGCTTGCCGTAGAGGGCCTGCCAGAGCGAGACCGCGAAGCTGAACTGGTCCGAGAGGGGCGTCGCCGGCTCGCCTGCCAGCTGCTCGGGCGACATGTAGCCGGGGGTTCCCACCACCGCGCCCGCCAAGGTCAGAGGAGAGGAGAGCGAGGCGCTGGGGGACGGCGCTCCCGTCTCGGGGTCGGCGCGGGCGATGCCGAAGTCGGTGATGCGCGCCACCCCGTCGCTGCCCACCAGGACGTTGGGGGGCTTGAAGTCGCGGTGGACGATGCCCTTGGCGTGGGCTGCCGCGAGGCCGCGCCCTGCGGCCAGGAAGACCGCGAGGATCTCCTTGGGAGAGCGGGCTTCGCGCCGCAGCCAGTGCAGGACGTCGCCGCCCTCCACCAGGCCCATGGCCAGGAAGACGCCCCCCTCGTACGTGCCGAAGTCGTGCAGGTCCACGACGTTGGGGTGTGACAGCTGGGCCATCGCCTGGGCCTCGCGCAGCAGCCGCGCCTGGGCGCTGGCGCTCGACTCCCCTTCGGCGACGTCGGGCCGCAGCAGCTTGATGGCGACCTTGCGCTCCAGCTGCAGATCGAAGGCGGAGAAGACCTGCCCCATCCCTCCCTCGCCGATGGGGGCGAGGGTGAGGTAGCGGCCGATCCGCACGCCCGTGCCCGGCGGCGGAGGGAGCAGGATCGGGGTCAGCTTGGCTGCCGAGGAAGGCGGGGACGCGCCATCGTCGGCAGCCGCCACGATCGTCGGTGCGCGCGAGTCGAACCTGTCCCGGAGCGCAGCGGTGAGCTTCTTTGCGCAGGCGGTGCAGGACCGGGCATGGCCGCGCGCCGCCGACTCCTGGGCCGGCGTCAGCTTTCCTGCCACCAGCCGAGCAGCGAGCACGTCGTCGATGCAGGAGGCGTCTGACAAAGGGTGACCGTCCTCCGAAGACGGGAAAACGATAGCACGCTCGATGGCCAGCGGCGGCCGAACCCTGGGGTGCAGCTTCAGGATGAGGTCAGGCCGGCCGGGGCTTCTGCCGGGGAGCTGGACCCGAGAGCGAGCCCCGGGGCTTGCTGCCGCGGGCGCTGAACCAGAGGGCGAAGGCGAGCATCCCCACCGCGATCAGGGTCCAGAGCACCGCCCACACGATGGAAGGGATATGGGTCGCCTTGGCGAGGAGCGCGGCGTCGGTTCCGGCGCGGCGCTCGGCGCTCCACAGGTCGTCCTTGAGGTCGAAGAGCGCATAGAGCGAGTTGAAGACCCCGATGAAGAGCGCGGTCAGCTGGGCCAGCTCGGGGGGGAAGAACCGGGTGGCCAGGCCCAGCAGCGCGCTCATCCCCAAGGCCACGGCGATGGTGAAGGGGCTGCGCGCCCACAGCAGGCAGACGACGAGCAGGCCCGCGGACAAAAGGCCGAGCACCCAGCGCCCGCGCTGATAGCGCAAGGTGGCGATGAGCAGCAGGGCCCCGGACAGGGCGCTTCCCAGGTAGCCCGCGGAGGCGGTCACCACCTCATGGAGGAAGGTCGGCTGATAGCGGAAGGAGCACAGCCCGCCCTCCAGCGTATCGATGGTGATCGACTCCACCGTCCCGCCCACGAGCTTGGCGGCCAGGGCGTGGCCCGACTCATGGATGAGCACCACCAGCAGCTTGAGCGGGTAGACCGCCTTGGTGTGCCAGGCGAAGACCCCCACCGCGACGGCGGCGACGATCGCCAGCAGCTTCTTCCAGTCGATGCCGCCGCCCATCGTCGCTCCCGTTCCCGGTGTGGCTCGAGGCGTCGTCTCTTCAGGACAGGCCGGGGATGCCGGCGTCGCCCACGAAGACATCCTTGTCCACCAGCATGCCTTCGGCAGCCAGCCGACGTGGCAGCTCGCGCAGCGCCGGGTAGTCCTTCACGAAGTCGTTGAAGGCGCGCTGTGGCAGGAAGGTGAGGGTGGAGTCCTCGAGGGCGGTCACGCTGCAGCGGCAGGGGTTGCCGGAGAGGGCGGAGACGATGCCGAAGAACTGCCCGCGATCGAGGCTGGCGAGCTCCTCCTCGCGGGCTCCGGCGATGCGCTTGGTGATCACCAGCTGCCCGGCGATGACCAGGAACAGGCCGTTGAAGACCACGCCGGGCGAGACCACCGGCTCGCCGGGCTTGAGGTGCTTCTGGCGGAACTGGGCGATGAGCAGGCCGCGGGCGACCCCGTCCAGGTCCTCGAAGATGGGCGAGGAGGCCAGGAAGTTCTCGAGCAGGCGCTTGCGGAAGAAGCGCGAGAGGGCGACGCGGGCCTTGGGGTGGGTGCGGATGACGTTGGCCAGCGCCCCCGCGGGGATCTCCAGGACCGAGGCGTTGCCGATGGCGCGGGCGTTGGCCGCGCGCTTCTTGCCGGCGAAGAGCCCGAAGAGGCCGAAGGGCTCCCCGGCGTCGAAGCTGCGCAGGACGATCTCCTTCTTGCGCAGCCGGCGCATCACCTCGATCCGGCCCTCGGCCACCAGGAAGAAGGACTCGGCCTGCTCGCCTTCCCGGAACACCAGGCAGTGGTTGCCCACGGTGCGCAGCTTGACCGCCCGTGACAGCTCCATGAAGGCATCGCGGTCGAGCTCGGAGAACAGCGGGACCTGCTCGAGCTGGTCGATGACCTCTTCGGGGTTGATCGCCTCGCCCGAGCTGGGGTCCTCGAGAATCTCGATGTCCTCCTCGCCGATCTCGACGGGTTCATCCTCCTGATGGCGGGCCACCAGCTGACCCGCGGGATCGTAGAGATCGATCTCGCCGCGCTGGTGCAGCTCCTCGAGCACGTCGGGGGGGACCAGTGAAGGCAGAGAGCCGGACAGAGGCGCGTCGGTCGAGGCCCCCAGGGTCTCGGCCTCGTAGACCTTGAGCAGCTCGGAGGCGTCGAGCACCCTCTGGGGGGGCGCCTCCTCGGTGGCGAGGGGGTGAGCGACCCCGAAGATGGGGACGGCGACCCGCATGGAGGAGTCGCGCGCGCCGCTGGAGAATCGGTCGGCGAGGTCGGCGAAGGCGCGTTGCTCCTGAGGCATGACCTCGGCCATCTCCTTGACCAGGGCGAGTGCCTTGACTGCGTCGCCGTGCTGGGAGAGCTCGTCGACGGCCGAGCGGTACCAGCCCGCGGCGTGGGCGGTGTCACCCAGGATGCGGTAGGCGCGTGCCACCCGGATGCGGTCGCCCGCGGTTTCGGCCCGCTCGCGCATGGCGCGGCGCAGGACCAACAAAGCGCGGGCCACGGCCCGTCGGCGGCGGGTGTCGTCCTTGCGCGTCTGCAGCTTCATGAGGGCGCCGAGCCTCTCCGTAACTTGCTCCAATGTCAACGCCGCGTCGCGTCGTTCGCTTGCCTGGTAGGCAGGCGGTGCCAATGCTAGTCGCGGGGATCGAGGGTGAAAGTGGGGGCGGCGATGCGCAAGGCGGCGTGGGCGGTGGCGGTGGCGGCGTGGGCGGGGCTCTCTCTGGCGGCGTGCGCCGGGCCCAAGGCAGTGGGCCCGGGAGGCGCGGAGCAGAGGGAGGTCGGCCCCGCAGACCAGAAGGCTGCCGCCGCACCCGAGGGTGAGGCGCCGCCGCGGGTGGACCCGAAGACCGCCGGGAAGGACCACGGGGCGAGCTTCGTCGACCGCGAGAACGGCTTCACCATCACCCGCCCCCGCGAGTGTTGGAGCTTCAAACCCGGCGAGGAGCTGAATACCGAGAACATCGTCGTGCCGGTGATCATCGCCGACGCCGACAGCGGCGCGCAGGTGGTGGTGCAGGTGGCGCCGGCGGTGGCCAGCCCCGCCCAGTTCGCCCAGCGGCTCACCACGGGGCTGCAGTCGCGGGACGGCTTCTCGACGGGCGAGGTGCAGCCGATTCCCCTGGCCGAGGGGGCGGTGGGGTTCGACTTCACGGTGGGAGACCAAGTCCACGGGCGAGTGGCGATCGTCGAGGGGTCGGCGGGCCGCGTCTACGTCCTGCTGGCGACCTGGCCACGCGGCTCGCCGCACGCGGTCGAGCAGGACGTGGACGACATCCTCGGGTCGATGAGGACCAGCCAGGAGTAGCGGGGCCTCGGGGTGTAGCGGGGAACGGGGTGTAGCGGGGAGGCCAAGCCCGAAGCCCGAAGCCCGAGCCCACGCTCCGCACCCAAAGCCTCCCCATCCGCGCTGAGGTCATCCCTCAAGTGACGCTGAAGGGGGCAGGAAGAGTCGGACCAAGAACCCGGACCAAGAGCCCGGCCTCCAAGGCCAAGCACCACAACTCCTACTCGTCCTTGATCTCGTTCTCGGCGGCGGTGGGGATGCCCAGCTTCTCCATGCGCCGGTAGATGGCCCCCCGCGACTGACCCAACGCCTTGGCCACCGAGGTGGGGCGCGCCCCGAGCCGGCGCCAGGTCTTGAGGAAGGTCTCGTCCTCCACCGACTCCAGGGTCTTGCCGATGATGTAGACCCGGTCGGAGTCGTCGGCGTGGGGGTCGTAGGCCGCCGACTCTTCGGAGGCGGTGGTCGCGCCCGGCTCGACGTCGAACAGCACGTCGTCGGCCTCGATGCGCTCACCCTTGCGCAGCAGGAGGCTGCGGTGGAGCACGTTCTTGAGCTCGCGCACGTTGCCCGGCCAGCCGTGCTCGAACAGCTTCGCCTCGGCTTCCGGAGAGATGGTCACCGAGGCGTGGGTGGGCGCGTAGACCTTCAGGAAGTGGCGCATCAGCAGCGCGAGGTCGCCGCGGCGGGCGCGCAGCGGCGGCAGCTGCAGCGGCACCACGCACAGGCGCCAATACAGGTCCTCGCGGAAGCGGCCCTGCTTGACCTCCGTGCGCAGGTCCCGGTTGGTGGCGGCGACGATGCGCACGTCCACGGTCATCGGCTTCGAGGCGCCGACCCGCTTGATCTCGCCCAGCTCGAGCGCGCGCAGGAGCTTGGCCTGCAAGGGCAGGGGGAGCTCGCCGATCTCGTCCAGGAACAGCGTGCCTCCGTCGGCCTCCTCGAAGGCGCCCTTGTGCAGCTTCTCGGCTCCGGTGAACGCCCCCTTCTCGTGGCCGAACAGCTCGCTCTCCACCAGCTCCTTGCTCAGGGCGCCGCAATTGACCGGCACGAACGGCTTGGACGCGCGCGCGCTGCGCTGGTGCAGCGCCCGCGCGACCAGCTCCTTGCCGGTTCCCGACTCGCCGAAGATGGCCACCGCTGCTTGCGACGGAGCCACACGCTCGATCGTCTCGTACACCTTGCGCCTCGCCGCATCGCTTCCCACCATGCTCTCGAAGGTGGGCGCGCCGGCGTCGCGCTCGGGGCGCTTGAGGACGAGCTCGGTGGTGCCCACCCGCACCGGCACCCCGAGCGGCACCAGCGCCTCCACCACGCGCGCTGCTCCCACGAAGGTCCCGTTCTTCGACTGCAGATCCACCACTCGCAACCCGGCATCGCTGCGCTCCAGCCGCGCGTGGGTCGCCGAGACGAAGGGGTCGTCGAGCTGCACCGAGGCGCGCTCGCCCGTACCCACCACGGCCTCGTCACGGAAGGGCAGGACCCGCTCGGTGCCCCGGGTGGTGACGTGCAGGCGCACGGTGAGGTCGGTCAGCGCGCCTCCGCCTTGGCGCGGGGGCTGGACGACGGTTCGTCCCTCCCGGCCCGAGGCGAGGGTCGACTCGTCCGTGGATTGGGCCGTGGA
>JACRCT010001267.1 GCA_016218885.1 Deltaproteobacteria bacterium
CACGCCCGCCTGCTCCCCCCCCCCTCAGCTCCACGGCGAGAACGACCGGCTCGCCCAAGAGCTCGCCGTCCGATGGTCGATCACCCATTTCGCGGTCGCGCTCTTCAGCTGCATGGCCCTCGTCGTGACCACTGGTATCGCGGCGCATCTGTTGGTCGACGCCCACCGGGCATCCCAGCGCGTCTCCATCCTGCTGTGGCCCTCGGCGGGGTTGGCGGCGATCAGCCTGGTCCTGGCGGTGGGAGGGTTCATTCGGGGGCGGCGGCTGCTTCTTGCGGAGCGGAGCCGCTTCCGCCAATTCCTTGCGCTGCGAGCCCAAGCCGGGCTGGACTGAGCCCCTGGCCCTGGGGCCTTGGAATGGTCAGAAGGCTCCACTAGACTTGCCGGACCTTGCAGGAATCAGGGAGCGAGCCGATGCCGGAGATCATCCAGTTCGTCAAGAATTACGATGACTTGTCCACCGACCGCGGGTACCAGTTCAAGTTCTATTGCGACCACTGCGGCAACGGGTACATGAGCAGCTTTCAGGCCTCGATGCTGGGGATGGCTTCGGGCCTGCTCAATGCCGCGGGGAGCATCTTCGGCGGGGTCTTCGGGCGCGCCGGCCACAGCGCCTACCAGGTGCAGCAGGCCATCGGCGGCAAGGCCCACGACGACGCCTTGAAGACTGCCGTCACGGAGATCAAGCACAAGTTCAAGCAGTGCAGCCGCTGCGGCAAATGGGTCTGCCCGGAGGTCTGCTGGAACGAGAAGCGCAACCTCTGCGAAGACTGCGCACCCGATCTCGCCCAGGAGACCGCCGCGGCCCAGGCACACGCCGCCAAGGATCAGGTGCATCAGAAGGCTCGCGAGACCAACCTCGTCGAGGACGTCGACATGAAGGTCGAGGCCGCGGCCGGCTGCCCTTCGTGCGGCGCTCGCGTGGGGGCCTCCAAGTTCTGCCCCGAATGCGGCACGGCCATCAACGCCAAGGCCCAGTGCAAGAAGTGCGGGGCGGAGATGGCGGCCACGGTCAAGTTCTGCCCGGAGTGCGGCGAGCGTCGCAAGCCGACCCTGTAGGCCCGTGGGCTGCCCGACCGGCGTCGTCGGAGAGGTTCCGCCATGGCTGCCCCGCAGAGCTCTTCGCCTGTCCCCGGACACCTGCGCCTGAAGGGCGCGGATGGGGCCGAGCTGGAGGCCGCCGACGCGACCTTCGAGCCGCAGGAGGACGCGCTGGTCGTCCATCCCCGCCAGCAGGCGGTGCTGCGGGTGGACTTCGCCGACGTCGACGGCTTCGAGGTGGGCGACTACGTCTTCGCCCTCAAGCTCGCGAGCGGCGAGAGGATCGAGGCATCGATGCTCGGGCGGCGCTTCGGCGAGCTCTGCGATGCGACTGCTTCGGCCCTCACCGCCTTTCAGGCCAGGAACCTGCTGCTGCAGGAGAGCGTCGGCGGCGAGACCTTCTCCTGCGACGTGGCCCGTGAGGGCGTGGAGGCGGCCGGCGAGGTCCGGGTGTACGCCACCAGCGTGGCGGTCATCCCCAAAGGCGCCGTGCCCTACGGTCTGCCGCTGGGCGAGATGACGAGCGTCGGCTTCGACGAAGGTCGCTATTCGGTCGATCTGACTTGCCTGAATGGAACGGTCTCGCTGTTGAGGCTGGGAAGAAGAACGCAGCCCTGCGCCCGGCTCATCGAGTCCCGGCTGACCGAGCTGCGCACGCGCACCGCCGAGGCGCTCGCTTGGCTTGTACCCCAGCTGCCCACGCTCACGGCGCGCCGCTTCGCGCAGGCGCTCCCGGACGGAGTGCCCGCCCGCAAGGCCCAGCTCGACGCCATCAGCCCGGCGATCTGGCCGGCGCTAGTCCAGGCGGCCATCGGCGGGCCCAAGCTGAAGGAGTCGTTCGAGGCGCTCGCGCAGCGCTGCTCCGAGGACGAGGTGGCGGTCGGCATCAAGGAGACCAACGCCCGCCAAGACGTCGTCGAAGAGGGCGAGGGGACCGACCCGTCTGGAGCGGCCGACGTGGACGCCGCGCTGCAGGCGACGCCGGAGCGCGCAGGCTCCTCAGATGAGCCGAGAGTCGCGACCGAGAACCCCATGACCGGGCGGGTGGTGTGGTTCGCCTTTCCGGTGCTCTTCGAGGACCGGAGCAAGCCCGGCAACGCGGTGGCCATCGAGGCGGTCACGCGAGGCGGGAGGGCGACGTACCTGTTCCGGATCGCGCCCCCCGAGATCTATCGTGAGGCCTCCTCTGAGGAGCTGACGCGGCTCTCCCGCGAGCGGATCACCTCGGTCTCTCTCGCGCTCGTGGCGCTGGGCTTCAAGCGCGAGCCGCTCTACCTGCCAGAAGAGAGAATCCACACCGGTCCCTATGCGCGCTACCGACTGGCGCTGCGGCTCTCTGCTGCGCTGAAGGCGGCGCGGGCGAGCTTCGTAGGCCGGGCGATCCATGGGCCGGGATGGGCCTCGCAGATCGAGGCGGCCCTCGAGCGAGCGCGAGGCTAGTCCAGCCGAGCGGCCAGCCGGTTGCGAAGGAGGGGCTCTCACGCCCGGCGCGTTGTCGCATCGCGTCACCGCCGCCACATTGCTCGTGGGGAGGCAGGCCATGATCGGCGAGATCTCCATCACCCCCGTGGGCTCGGACGCCACCAGCATGCGGGGCTACGTAGACGAGGCGGTCCAGGCCATCCGCGAGAGCGGGGTCGTCTTTCGGGTCACCGAGATGGGCACCAACGTCGAGGGCTCCCTCGATGACATCCTGCGCGCCTTCCGGGCGGCGCACGACGCGTGCGTCAGCCGCGGGGCCGGCAGGATCCTGGCGAGCCTGCGCATCGACGACCGGCTCGACCAGCCGGAGCGGCTCGAGCCCGTGCCTGTCGAAGCCTCGGCAGGCCCCTGGCACTAGCAGGCCACCTTCCTCGACTTCGGCCGTGGGGCTCGACTCCGGAGGCGCAGCAGCTGCTGTCGCATCCTTCGCTCGACCTGACCGGAGCTCGGAACCGGGCTTCACTGCTCGCAGGCCACCGAGTACGTCACGGCGATGGTCGAGTCGGGCTCGGGGAGAGACATCGGGCCGAACTCGATGGCGTTCACCGGGGAGACGTACTCCCAATTGGTCTCTCCATACTGACCGAGCTCCGGGAAGTCCACGCCGTTGACGAGGACCTGGAAGCTCTGACCCGGGCCAAGAGCCGGTATCAGAGACAGGAGGAAGCGGGTGCGATACCCGAAGCAGGTCGACCCCAGGTTCCAGAGCGAGCGCTCCCACTCCGTAGAGCAGATGGTGTCCGAGACCCCTGCAGTGGCGGCCACCAGCTGTTCGACGCGAGCATTGGTGAACGCCGCGGGGTCGAGGACGCACGTGGGCGGGGTCGATTCCTCATCGAGCGGCAGGATGGCGTCAAAGGTGAACATGTTCTGGCGCTTGAATCCCTTGATCGAGAAGAAGGCATTCACGTACTCGGCCACCGGAACACTGTCCTCGTCCGCGCCGTCGGTGATGAGAAGGACTACCAGGGCGGCGCCGTCGCGCAGGAAACCGGCGTTGCAGCCGCTGAGCGCGGGCTCGGTCAGCGCCAGATACGCGGGACGAATGAGCATCTCCAACTCGTTGCCTCCCGCTCCGACTCGGATAGTGCAGGCCAGCGCCCGCTCGAGATCGGGTGTCTCCCCGGTGAGCACCGAGGGCAGGTAGCGCCCCTGACACTCGGGGTCGTCATCGGGCCCGACGAAGGCGCAGCCGTTGAGATCGTCTCGAGCATCCGCGAGGCCGCCGTGGGCGATACCCACTCCGGTATTGGTCACCAGGAGGTGGAAGTCCACCTGCTGGTCCTTCAGGAAGCGGGCAAAGGCCAGGAGGTTCGAGGCCAGGCTCGCCTGCTTGTCGGCCATGGACGACGAATTGTCGATGACCAGCAGGATGTCTACGCTCGGCCTGGGATCGGTCTGGAAGACATCGGTCTGAACGGCGGGTGCGTCGCATTCGCCCAGGAGGGGCAGGGCGA
>JACRCT010001268.1 GCA_016218885.1 Deltaproteobacteria bacterium
GCACCCCGGCCCTCGCAGCAGGCCCGCCCTCCACCACCCCGGAGACGAGGACCCCGGCCAGGCTGGACGACAGCTCCAGATCGCGCGCGACCTCGGGGGTCAGGTCCTCCACCGTCACTCCCAGCCAGCTGCGTCGCACCCGGCCCTCCTCGAGCAGCGAGCCCAGCACCTGCTTGGCCATGTTGATGGGCACCGCGAAGCCTATCCCCTGGCCCACCGCGTTGACGGCGTTGGCGATGCCCACCACCTCCCCCCGGGTGTTGAGCAGCGGCCCGCCGCTGTTGCCGGGATTGATGGAGGCGTCGGTCTGGATGTAGTCGTAGTAGCCGTCCCGGCCGGCGGGGGCGACGTCGGTGCGGCCCTTGTAGCTGACCACGCCTACCGTGACGCTGTGGGCGAGCCCGTATGGGTTGCCTACCGCTGCGACCCACTCCGCGACCTGGATCTGGTCGGAGTTGCCCAGCGGGAGCGTGGGGAAGACCTCGCCATTCTCGGACTCGATCTTGATGAGCCCCACGTCGGTGGGCCTGTCGAAGCCGATCACCCGCACCGGGTACTCGCGGTTGTGCCCGTCGATCCGTGCGGTCACTGTGATGCGGGTCGCCCCCTCCACCACATGGGCGTTGGTGACGATGTACCCCTCCGAATTGACGAAGAATCCCGAGCCCAGCCCCTTCTGTGACTCGCTCTTCTTGGGATCGAGCAGGTCCTTGATCGGGTCGTCACCAGGGTCGCGCTGCTCGACGGTGGAGATGGCGACCACCGCGCCGGTGGCGCGCTGGGCGAGCTGGTTGAAGTCGGGCAGCGTGCTCGCCCGCTCGGCGTGCTCCCGCTCGGGCTTGGCAGCTTTCGTCGGGGTGACCGCCTCCTCCCAGAGCGACCCTGGGCTCGCGGCTCCCGGCGCTGCCAGCAACGCTACGACGGCCACGACCAACCTAGAGAGCGCCATGGGGCACGGCCTCCGAGGCCCAAACCTACGGATGGCCCCGACGACGCACAATCCAGGCAGACGCTACATTGCGAAGAGCGTCACCAGGAGGATCACCACGGCAAATACGGCCACTCCGATCACGGCGAGCAGCGGCAACAGGCTGCGAAGGCCGTCCGGGGAGGTGAATCTCTCTTTGAGGTTGGCGGCAGGTGGCTCGGGCAGTGGCCCCGTGGGAGAGAAATCGACCGCCTCCTCGAGCTTCTGTCCTACCTCCTCCTCCGCCTGGGCATCTTGCGGGGCCTCGGGTTCAGCCTCCGGCGCAGGCTCGGGCTCCGGCGGGGGCTCGGGCTCGGGCTCCGGCGCAGGTGCGGGGGCCTTCTCCACTCTGGCCCTCTGCTCCTTGGCCTTCTCTTCTTTGGGCGGCGCAGACGACTCGGCGGGCTGGGCCGATTTGGACTTGGCCGGCCTCTCCTCGGGCACCACCGGAACCTCGCGAACCTCGGAGGGGTCGAGGTAGAGGAAGCGGGTGTTTCCCACCTCCACCTCATCGCGATCCTTGAGCTGGGCGGTCGTCACCTTCTTGCGGTTGAGGCGGATGCCGTTGCGGCTGCCGAGGTCTTCCACGGTCGTGCCCGACCAGTCGCGGCGGACCTTGGCGTGTCGGCGGGAGACGAGATCGTCCACCTCGAGCCGGACCTCGACGCCCTCGTCGCGACCGATGACCAGCTCCTGGGCATCGCCGATCTCGTAGCGCGTGCCCTCGAGGGGGCCATTCATCACCCGCAGATAGGGTGCCCCACCGGTCGCCAGCCCGCGCAGGGCGTCCTTGACCACGCGCTTGGCGACGTAGGAGGTCTTCTCGTCCTTGTCCGAGGCGACGTCGGCGATGCGATCGAAGGTGACGTCATAGGGACCGATGGCCAGCACATCGCCGTTCTTGAGCAGGCGCTTCTCGTTGGCGGGCAGAGAGGCGCCGTTGATGCGCGTGCCCCCCGAGCTGGCCTTGTCCTCGGCGAAGTAGAGAGCACCCTCGCGGACGATCTGCACGTGGCGGCGGGAGACGACGGGGTCGTTGAGCAGGACCTCGCAGGCCTTGTCTCGACCGAGCGTCACCTCTTCGGCGTCGAGCACGACCTCCTCGGGAGGCCGGTTGCCGGTTTCCGCTTTGGATTTGACGAGAAGCCTGATCGGCATGGCGGTGGGCGGTAGGGCGGCCTACTCCTCTTCCTCGTCGCGCAGCAGCTGCTGGCACATCTCCCGCTCGCTGCTCTGCTGCTCGTCGGAGGTGTAGCGCAGGCACTTCTTGCAGAAGCCCGTGCTCTCCTCGTTCTCGGCAACACGGCGCTTCAGCTCTGCCAGGGCGCAGTGGCACAGGCCAAAGCGCCCGTCGAGCTTGAGGCACTTGCGCAGGTGCCGTTCCGCTTCGGGCAGCAAGCCCTTGTCGCGCTCGGCACAGGCCAGCCGGTACAGGTTGACCGCCGAGTTCTCGTTGGCGACGGTCTCCTGGATCTCCTCGAGATGCGGGGACTGCAGGCCGCAGTGGCGCACCGCGGAAGAGAGGTTGTTGCGGCACTCGGCGTTGTTCTCATCCACCGCGATGCAGGACTTGTAGGCTTCCTGGGCCTCGCAGTGCTTGCCTGCGCCCTGATAGGCGACCCCGAGGTGGAACCAGGCCTCCACGAACTTCGGGTCGAGCTCCACGGCGCGGGTGCACGCCGTGACCGCCTCGCCATGGCTGCCCTCCTCGATGGAGAGCTCGCACAGCCCATGGTGGGGGTCGGCCAGCTCGGCGTTGGTCTCGACTATCTTGCTGTAGCAGACCCGGGCCTCGTCCGGCCGCTTGAGCCGCAGGAGCGCGAGGCACAGGTTGTAGCGGGCCTCGACATAATCGGGGTTCACCTTGAGGGCGGCCCGGAACTGGTCGGCGGCCTTCCCGTAGCTCTTGTCCGCCAGGTAGATGTAGCCGAGGTTGTTGTGGGCCTCGGAGAAGTCGTTGTTGAGCCGCAAGGCCTTGATGCACAGGTCCTTGGCCTTCTGGAAGTTGGCCCGCTTGATCTGCACCAGGCACAGGTTGTTGTGGGGCTCGGGGTAGTCGGGGTTGAACTCCAGCGCGAGCTCGAAGCGCTCCTGGGCCTTGTCGAGGTTTCCCTCTTCCAGGTACTTGGCGCCGAACTGGTTGTGCTCGATGGCGCGAGGATGGATGTTCGACGCGGTCTTGCAGGAGGCCAGCGCCAGGGCGCAGGCGGCGAGGAAGGCGAGCCGGCTCATGATGCGCGGATCCTACTCAGCGCCTCCCTCTTGGGTCAACGAAGAGGTCGGGACCAACCGCTTTCAAAGACTCGAGATTCTCCGTTAGACTGCGGCGCATGCTCACTCCCCGCCTCGTCCGCGCCGTGGCCGCCGCCGGCGCCTTCCTTTGCGCTGCCCTGGCGGCCAAGCCCGCCCAGGCCCAGTTCGCCAACCACTCCATCGGCTTCGAGGCCGGCTACGTCTACGTCGCCAACCCGGCGGCGCAGAACGTCGGCTCCGGCTTCGATCTCGGCGTCAACTCCACGCTCTATATCGAGAGCGGCTTCGACCTCTACTTCCGAATCCTGGTGGGTATCCACAAGCAGCGGCTCCCGGAGCAGAACGTCGTTGGCATCCTTCCCGCGGTCGGCTTCCGCTACCTGTTCAGCGAGGACACCGTGCGCCCCTACCTGGGGCTCAACCTCGCCTACCAGGCCTACATCACCGACGAGTACAGCTCCCGCTTCGCCCTGGCGCCCCAGGCCGGGATCGAGTTCTTCGTCGCCGAAAACTTCTCCATCGGCTTCCAGACCGAATACCACCTGGTGCTCTCGCTCAATGCCCCGCCGGAGCATGGCGTCATCGGTCTGGGCAGGGTGGGCTGGTACTTCTGACACCTCGGCTGGCTGTGATTTCCAGGGGTTGGCACAGCCCGACCGTGGCAAGTAAGCAACCATCCCACATCGGCGCCGACAATCGGTGTGTCCGTTGCCCTGGGCAGCCTTTGGCTTGCCTCCTTCAGGAGCGCTCATGTCCACCATCACTTCGCTCGCCAAGCAGCTTTCTGCCGACCAGATCATCACCCGCGCCGAGGCCCAGCAGATCGTCGACAAGGCCCAGAAGAACGGCATCGTCAGCGCCTACGAGAAGAGGCAGATCGATACGGTTCTGACGGAGTACAAGGACCAGTTCGAGCCGGGCGCAGCCGATCTTCTCAAGGCGCTGGTGGCCGTGGCTCCGCCTCCTCCGCCTCCAGTGGAGATCGTCAAGCCGTTGCCGCTCTCCGAGAGCGGTGCCGCCCGACCGGTATTCGTGTCCTCGACCGGCAGCCTGGGGAGCAGCGACACCCTCTACGAGCCCGCCGACAACATCGAGCTCGGCGACGCCCTGGAGCGCGCCGCGGAGCTTAGCGACGACGGCTCGGCCAACCCCTTCGCCAAGCTGAGCGGGGACGTGCGCGGGAAGGCCATCGACAAGACCATCGCCGCGCTGGGCCAGACCGCCGGCCTCGAGGTGGCGCAGGCCAACCAGCTGCGCGCTTCGGTGGCGACCGCGCTGCTCGCCCTGGCCGAGGCCAGCCCCGAGCCCGAGCTGCAGAAGAAGGCGATCGAGGCCTATGCGCAGCAGGTCAAGGCCGAGCCCCACAA
>JACRCT010001265.1 GCA_016218885.1 Deltaproteobacteria bacterium
GCCTCCTGGAAGACCTTCATCAGGTAGTAGTTGGAGAGCAGCGAGGTCGTGGCCGGCTTCCAGACCGTGGTGTTGCCCATCAGCGCCACGGACATGTTGAGGTTCGAGGCTATCGCCGTGAAGTTGAAAGGGCTGACCGTGAAGACGAAGCCCTCGAGGGGCCGGTACTCCATGCGGTTGAGCTGGTCGAAGCCCGAGCGCGGCTGGTCGGCGTAGATCTGCGAGGCGAAGTAGGCGTTGTACCGCAGGAAGTCGATGACCTCGCAAGCCGCGTCGACCTCGGCTTGGAACACGTTCTTGCCCTGGCCCAACATGGTGGCGGCGTTGATCAGCTCGCGGTGCTTGCGCGAGATCAGGTCGGCGGCCTTCAGGGTGATCGATGCGCGCTCGACCCAGGAGAAGGCCTCCCACTGCTTCTTGGCCGCCAGGGCGGACTCGATGGCCAGGGCCACCTCCTTCTCGGTGGCCTTGTGGTAGGTCGCCAGCACGTGAGCGTGATCGCAGGGCATCACCACCGTGCCCGTCTTCCCGGTGCGGATCTCCTTGCCGCCGATGATCAGCGGGATCTCGATCTGCGTGCCGGCCTGGCGCGTGAGCTCGGCCTTGATGCGGGTGCGCGCGTCGGAGCCGGGGGCGTACGACTCCATCGGCTCGTTGTGCGGGACGTCGAAGTGGAACACGGTGTTGTTCATGGAAGCCGACCTCCTGGGAGAGCACCGCCAGCCGGGCTCGTGGGTCTTCAATAGCCCAGGCCACAGATGAATGAAGGGAAACGACGTCCCCTCTATGATGAATGCCGTTCATCCAGCGGATCCCCGCGGAGATCGGCGGTAGGAGGCTCATGCGACTCGATCTCGCCAAGCTGCAGGCGTTCATGGAGGTGGCGCGCACCGGCAGCTACGGCGGCGCTGCGCGTCGGCTGCACGTCACGCCCTCCGCCATCAGCCATGCCTTGCGCAAGCTGCAGGGAGGCCTTGAGCGCGAGCTCTTCGAGTGGCGCGGCCGGCGGCTCTCGCTGACCGAGGAGGGGAGTTACCTCTATAAGGTGTGCCGGCGGATCTTCGACGAGCTCGAGGAGGCCGACCGCCGCATGAGCGCCAAGGGCATGGTGGAGGTGACCCAGACCCTGGTGTTGGGCGCCACCATCGAGTTCGGCACCACGGTGCTCCTGCAGAAGTTGCGGCCGCTCCTGGTGGCTCAGCCGTCGGTGCACGTCGACTTCCGCTTCACCGACGAGCTGACCAAGCCCTTGCTGCGCGACGAGATCGATCTGGCGGTCGACTGCCACGCCCATTCCCACCCGGCGGTGCATCGCACGCGGATGTTCCGCGAGAAGTTCGTGGTGGTCGCCACCACCTCCTTCCTCGAGCAGCACCCGGTGCGCACGCCGCTGGACCTGCGCGGCGTGCCGGTGCTCTCCCTCGACCGGGAGGGGCGGTGGTGGAACCACCTCTTGCGGGCCCTGCCGCATCAGCGAAGGCCGGTGCTGGAGCGCGTCGTCGTCATCGACCACGTCCGCGGGATGATCAACGGCACCCTCGCGGGCTACGGCGTCGGGCTGCTGCCCAAGTACGCGGTGCTGGGCGAGCTCTCGAGCGGCGCGCTGACGGTGCTCTTCCCTCGGCTGCAGCTCCTCGAGGACTCGTTCCACATCTACCAGAAGCTCGCCCGCGTCGACCGCCCCGCCAATCGGCTGGTCACCGAGTTCCTGACCGAGCTCGACGTCAGCGAGTTCGGCGACGCGATTGGCCGCACTCGCTGACGACCGCTGGGGAGGCGTGCTTCGTCAGGGTGGCGGAGGCGCCCGCCGCAGTGGGCTGTCGCGGGTTAGCGGCTCCGCGCCGCCTTGACAACCTCGTCGAACCGGCGCTCGACGAGCGCTCGAAGCCGAGGCGACGGAATGCGACGGGTCCACTCGTGGGCCAGGCTTGTCTTGAAGCGGGGCGGCAGCTCGAGCTCTGGCAGAGAGCGGAAGAGCCGCAGCGGTGTGCCCGAGAGGTAGAGCAGGTCGATGAGCGCCTTCTCGGGAAGAGCGAGCTTGACGCCCGAGTCGGGCAGGGACTCGAAGCCCCCGAACAGCTCCGGTGGAATGTGATGAACGCTAAAGGCTCCAAGCGAGGTCTTGATCCTCGCGCTTCGGCCAGTCGAGACCGCGTAGACCACCTCCGGGATCTGGTCGATCATCCCGCGACGGTAGAGCGCGCTCTGCAGCGAGACGTATGAGGGGTGTGGAGCGGTCAGGTGCTCCGGCAGCGTCAACCGGTCCGGCATTGGGCCTATGCTCCACAGACCCTTGCGTAGCGGGTGCACCAACCCGGAGCTGCACAGCCGTCGAAGGGTGTGGCTTGCCGCATCTGTCTTCAGGCCGAGAGCGATGGCGGCGTCGGTCGTCGTCAGGACCGGCACGGCGAGGGCTCGCAACCTCCCCAGCGCCTCGGTCGCGTTCATGATGTCGCCCTCTCCAACGCCTCGATGACTTGCGCCTGCAGCGCATCCCAGGCTTCGCGGGATTGGTAGGTGACCGCGTACTCCGGCGCGAGGTAGGCCACCACTTGCCCCTGATAGTCGTCGAAGGAGACGTCCATCGCTCGCTCGATGGCCAGCGGCAGGATGGCGCGCTCGGATGCCAAGGCATCGACCTTGCCGCCCGCCCGAGTGAAGAGGACCGCCAAGTCGAAGACGTCGCGTGCCTGCACTATCCTGCGCCCGACTAGCGCCTGCACCTTCTGGCGGATCGCCGTGTTGAGCGGATAGTGACGAGCCAGCAGTGGAAGCAACTCATGCTCCTGCAACACATTGGGCGCGAGAGCGCCGAGTACGGCCTCCTCGGTTGTCGGCCGGCGGGAGAATTCGACCTTGGTGTGTAGGGCCACGGAGCGTCCACGGACGCGAAGCTCTGCCTTCCACCGCTGAGTGGTCTCGGTCTGCTTGGGAGCGGACACCATGGCGAGCTCGATCCCGGCTGGGCGCAGTGCGGCCTTCAGCGCCGCGCCTGTCAACAGACGGTTCATCTTCTCCTTGAGAAGGTGCGGTTCCAGGTCGCGGGCAACGTCGAGATCCATGTCCTCGGAGTACCTGACGCTCCCGAAGAAGAACCGCAGGTTGCACCCACCCTTGACGGCGAGGTGGGCCTTGTCAGGCCCTGAGGCGAGCGATCGGACGAGCTGAAGGTGAAAGTGCTCGACGGCCTGTCGGTCGGAGAGGTCCATGAGCATACGATGCAAATTCATGACAAAAGCGTCAAGAACCTGCATCGAAGATTGCCTCGCTCGCGGTGAGCATGGGCTCGGGCAAGCGCTGCCCGTGTAGCTCCATCTGAGAGATGTGTTGACGATGCTCCTGGTTCGGGACCTCGATGTCGGCGAGTTGGGCGACGCCATTGGCGGCACCCGCTGAGCATGGATCCGCTTCCCGAGTGCCCGCTCTTGCCGTTCGCGGGTATGGTGGGCCGGCATCGAGTCGCCGCCATGACGTCTCCAACCAGCCCCCGCGCCAACCTCCGCTTCGATCGTGGAACGCTGCTCCTCTCCGGAGTGGAGCGCGAGGCGCTCGTCTCCCTGCGAACCATCCCCTGGGAGTGGGATCCGCGGGTGGGGGCCTGGCGCTGCGAAGCTCATCTGTATTCGCAGGTGCGGGCGCTGCTGGAGGCCGGGGCGGCTCCGGTGGACGACGAGGTGACCCAGCCGCTTCGCGTGGGCTGGCCTACGCCGGCGCTGCCCGAGCTGCGGCCCGATCAGCAGGGTGCGCTCCAGGCCTGGCAGAAGGCCGGCGGTCGCGGCGTGGTGGTCATGCCCACCGGCACCGGGAAGACCGAGGTGGCGCTCGCCGCCATGCAGCAGGCGAGCGTGGCGACCCTGGTCGTCGCCCCGGTGCGCGATCTGATGTACCAGTGGCACCGGCGCATCCGCCGCGGGCTGGGCTTCGACGCGGGCATCCTCGGAGACTCCACGCGCGACGTGCGTCCGGTGACGGTGACCACCTACGACAGCGCCTACATCCACATGGCCGAGCTTGGGGCGCGCTTCGGGATGATCGTCTTCGACGAGGCGCACCACCTGCCGGGAAAGGTGCGGCGCGAGGCGGCGGTGCTGTGCGCCGCGCCCCTGCGGCTGGGGCTGACCGCCACCCCCGAGCGCTCCGACGGCCAGCATGAGGACCTCGATTGGCTCATCGGCCCCGTCGTCTTCCGGCTGGCGGTCTCGGAGGCCAAGGGCCGTACCCTCGCCGACTACGACGTGGTGCGCATCCCCGTCACGCTCACCGAGCACGAGCGGCAGGTCTACGAGCAGGCGGGGCAAGAGGTGAGCTCCTTCATCCGAGAGCAGCGAGCGGAGTACCCCGACTACGGTTGGAAGGACGTGTGCACCGACTCGGGCAAGAACCACGAAGCCCGCCGGGCGCACAAGGCGTTCCGGCTGCGTAAGTCCATCGAGGATCGCGCGCAGGAGAAGCTGCGGGTACTCGAGGACCTCTTCCGCCTGCACGCCGGGGAGCGGGTCATCGTCTTCGCCGGCTCGAACGCCATGGCCTTCGAGGTCTCCCGTCGCTTCCTGCTGCCTACCCTCTTGAGCCACAGCGGCAAGGACGAGCGCGCGCAGGTGCTGGAGGGCTTCGAGCAGGGGCGCTTTCCGGCCATCGTCGCCAACCAGGTCCTCGACGAGGGGGTGGATGTCCCGGCGGCCAAGGTGGCGGTGGTGATCGGTGGCATGGCGTCCACCCGCCAGGCCAAGCAGCGGCTCGGACGGATCTTGCGCCGCAAGGGTGATGTGAAGGCGACTCTCTACGAGGTGGTGTGCGAGGACACCGGGGAGATCGAGCGTTCTCGCAGCCGAAGGCGCAGCGATGCTTACGAGCGAGCAATCCATCGTCGTGTTTAGGGAAGGCCGGGCGCATCCCGACCGGCTGAGCCAGAAAGTGCACGGCCAGTATCTGGGCCATGCCGAGCGCATGCTCGCCGTGTACCGGTCCGGAGTGGGCCGCACCCGGCGGGAGCTGCACCGCGCGGTGGAGGACATCCTCTCCGAGGAGCTAGACTGCCCGGCCCGCCGCATCGCCGCCTTCAGCAAGCTGCTCGACGACGCCTCCGAGTATCACAGCGCCGGGGGCGCCTCCGATCTCAGGCTACGCGTCTTCGGGCTGGCC
>JACRCT010001277.1 GCA_016218885.1 Deltaproteobacteria bacterium
AGGTGCAGGCCGCGCGGGCGCACGAAGAGCACAGCCGTCTTGCTCTGAAGCTCATACCGCTTGCCCGTCTCCGGGGCGACGAAGGCGATGGAGCGCCTCACCGCGTCCAAGAGGTTCACCTGCCCGGAGAAGACATTGTCGCGACTGGGCGAGCTCGAGTCCTCGAAGTCCGCCATGAACACGTTCGCGCCCGAGTTGAGCGCGTTGATGATCATCTTGCGCTCCACCGGGCCGGTGATCTCCACCCGCCGGTCGAGCAGATCTGCGGGCAGCGGAGCCACCGTCCAAGCCGTCTCGCGGATATGCCGGGTGTCGGCGGGGAAGGACGGCCGCCATCCGGCATCCCATCTCTTCTGGCGCTCGGTCCTCTCCTGGAGAAGCTCTTCGATGCGCCACCCGAACCGCCGGACGAGGTCGGCGACGAAGGCCACCGCTTCAGCCGTGAGGACCCGCTCCGCCCCTGACGGGAATGGCCCTCTGAGCTCGACTCCGGGCACCAGCGCCGACGGGATCCAGGAGGAAACGGATTCATTCATGGCAACGCCCCTCGAGAGACGCGCGGCGACGCGCCGCGGCAGGAGTTGGATGCCTCCTGTCCCAAGTGGTCGCACGAGCGCACGCTCCCTCGGCCACGAGGCATCCGTCGGCAACAGCAATCGCCAGGCATTGCGCCCGCTTGCAGGCTCCTTCACAAGCCCGGGCTGCTTCACGCGCTCTTCAGCTGAGGACTCGAGGACAATGCCGGCGGTCCAGCCTTTCCAGCTCTTCCAAGTCCGAGGCAAGCAACGCCGCCCCCTGCGTTGGATCCCAGGCCTGGTTAGGGATCCGACAAGAGTGTCGCAGCGGCCAACGCGCCAGGAAACGGGGATGGATCGTCTACAGAGCGGAAGACACAGCCGGCATGGTTGCTGCTAGGTTGCCGCCGCTGAACACCCACCCCAAGGAGAGGTCCACATGAAGAGCTTCGCGCGCGGAATGGCTACCCTGGCCTGCATCGTCGGCGCTCTGTTGGTATCCGGTTGTGGAAGCCATCAGATGACGTGCCAATGCAAGGACGGCGAGAAGGTCCAAGAGAGCACCACGGGCAACCAGGAAGACCGGTGCCCGGACATCTGCTCTTCGCACGGGGGATGGTCCGGGACCTGCGTGGACACTGGACAGAACGACTGTGAGGTCACGGCGGATGCGGGATCGACATTGACGGATGCGGGCTAACACCGCTGGTCGATCTTGCAGCGCCACGGCCATGCCTTACAGCGGCATGGCCGTGGCGGGCGACAGCGGCCCCGAGGAGGCACGGGAGCCCGGGAAGGGGCCGACCTTGCGCGTCCCCCCTTGCGTCCACTCGCGGGCCTGCCCGCTCCGGGCCGCTGCGACTGAGAGGCACTTCCGGCTACCATGGCCCGCTCATCCGTCAGGGAGGACACCTGCCATGCCCGAGACCTTCAAGAACTACGTCGCCGGCCAGTGGATCGATTGCCGGTCCCGGAAGACCTTCGATCACGTGAACCCCGCGAACAACGGGGAGATCGTGGGCCGCTTCCAGGCGTCCGGCGCCGAGGACGTGCACGCCGCCTGCGACGCCGCGGAGCGAGCCTGGCCCCAGTGGGCACAAGTGCCGGCGCCCAAGCGCGGCGAGTACCTCTTCAAGGCCGCGGACCTGCTGGAGCAACGCCTGGCAAAGCTCGCCGAGGACATGACCCGCGAAGAGGGCAAGACGCTGCCCGAGTCCAAGGCGGAGGTGAAGCGGGCGATCAGCATCTTCCGCTACTACGCCGGGGAAGGCGCGCGGATGTTCAGCTACCAGATCCCCTCGGAGCGAGAGAGCGTCTTCGCCTACACGCTGCGCAAGCCCCTGGGCGTCTTTGGCCTGGTCACCCCCTGGAACTTCCCCAGCGCCATCCCGGCCTGGCAGCTCGCCCCCGCCCTGGTGGCGGGCGACACGGTGGTGCTCAAGCCTGCGTCCCAGGCCCCGCTGTCAGCCTGGCGTCTGGTCGAGGCGCTCCACGAGGCGGGAATCCCTGCCGGCGTCCTGAACCTCGTCACCGGAAGCGGCACCACCGCGGGCAACGCGCTGGCTGATCATCCGGCGGTGCGGGGTATCTCCTTCACCGGTTCGAACACCGTGGGCAACAAGCTCTACGACAAGCTGGCCGCCAAGCGCCTGCGCATCCAGCTCGAGATGGGCGGCAAGAACCCGACCATCGTCCTCAAGGACGCCGACATCGACAACGCGGTGGAGATCCTCGTCAACGGCGCCTTCTTCTCCACCGGCCAGAAGTGCACCTCCTGCAGCAGGGCCATCATCGAGCAGCCCATCTACGACAAGCTGATGGAGAAGCTGATAGCGCGCACCAGGAAGCTGCGGGTGGGCAACGGGATGGAAGCCGGCGTCGACGTCGGCCCCGCGGTGAGCGAGCACCAGCTCGAGACGGACCTCAAGTACATCGAGCTCGCCAGGAAGGAGGGGGCGGAGCTGGTCTGCGGCGGCAGGCGCATCACCGGAGGCCAGTACGACAAGGGCTACTTCGTGGAGCCGACGATCTTCACCGGGGTCAAGCCGGAGATGCGCATCGCCCAGGAGGAGGTCTTCGGCCCGGTGCTGGCGGTCCTGGTCGCCGACAGCTTCGCCGAGGCGATGCAGGTCGCGAACAAGGCCAAGTTCGGGCTCTCCGCCTCGATCGTCACCCGCGATCTGAGCCGCGCCCACGAGTTCATCAACACCATCGAGGCCGGGCTGATCGTGGTGAACCTGCCGACCGCCGGCGTCGAGTACCAGCTGCCCTTCGGCGGCACCAAGGCCTCCAGCTTCGGACAGCGCGAGCAGGGTCCGACCGCACTCGACTTCTACACGGAGACGCGCACGGTCTACATGCGCTACTGAGCCCGGGGTTGCCGGCACCTCTAGTGAGTCGAGCACGAGATGCAGGGATCGTGATTGCGCACCGCTCGAGCCGCCAGAATCCTGGACTGCGCCGGAGACAGCCGTGAAAGCTCGGGGCCCAGCCGTCGCAGGTCCTCTTCGATGCTGCGAAGATTCCCCGTGGTGGGGGGCACAATCCTGGCCTCGCGGATGACGCCGGCGGCGTCCATCGAATAGCGGTGATACAGAATTCCGCGCGGCGCCTCGGTGCAGCCGTATCCGGTCGCCTCGCGGGGAACGACCTCGGCAAAGGGCCGCTGCGGCGGCCGATAACGCTCGATGAGCCGCATGGCCTCGTCGAGGGCGTAGAAGATCTCGATGCCACGCACGAGCAGGCTCTTGAACGGATTGCGGCAAGGGGCCTGCACGCCTATCTCCCGAGCGAGGTCCTGAGCCTCGGTCGAGAGCCGCGAGAAGCTGAGGTTGAAGCGGGCCAATGGCCCGCACAGGTAGGCACCACGCCCGCGCATGCTGGAGCGCAGGGCCGTCGATCCGTCGACCTGCTCCTCGGTGAAATGCTGATCGAAGCTACGAACGGAGATGTCGAGGCCAGACGAGGACGCGAGCCTGCCATCGCAGAACGGGTATTCGCTGGGATGAGAGAGCGCGACGAACTCATATTCGCGTTCGAATTCCGGAAAGTCGAAGCCACTCAGCCACTGCAGGGACTCGCGCATGGCATCGCGCGCCACTTCCAGCTCAGGGAGAAGCGCCCTCAACTCGCTCGGGCTGGGCGCGCGGTGGAAGCCACCCACCCGAGTGTTGACGGGATGGATGGCCCTGCCCCCCAGGAGCGCCACCAGCGCGTTACCGGTCTTCTTGATGCCCAGCGCGCGCTGTACCGCCTTCGGGTGCTCGCGCGCCATCGAGAACCCATCGGTGAACCCGAGGAAGTCCGGAGCATGGAGCATGAAGACATGCAACCCGTGGCTCTCGATCCACTCGCCGCAGTAGATGAGCCGGCGCAGCTGCCTGATCGGCTCCTCGACCTCCACTCCCAGGGCATCCTCGAGCGCCTGCGCGCTGCTGAGCTGGTAGGCCACCGGGCAGATCCCGCACACCCTCGAGGTGATGTCCGGCACCTCCGTGAACAGGCGGCCGCGAAGGAAGCCCTCGAAGAGGCGTGGCGGCTCGAAGATGTCGAGGCGCAGGCGCTCGACCTTGTCGCCCCTCAGGTGGACCCCCAGAGCACCTTCGCCTTCGACGCGCCCCAGGTAGTCGATCTTGATCGTCCTAGTCGTCATTCGAGGGCCTCGCCGCCCTGCGGAACTGTTCCGCGTCGGCGTTGAAGCTTCGGAAGGCACGCGTCACGTCCGCCGACGACCAGCCGGCCGCGCGAAAGGCATGAATCAACGAGGCGGTGTTGGGGGTCTCCATCGGGCCGAAGCATCCGTAGCAACCGCGCTCGTATGCCGGACACAGCGCGCCACAACCCGCCCTGGTGACCGGCCCCATGCACGGGGTCCCGTGTCCGACCATCACGCAGATGTTCCCGCGCACCTTGCACTCCAGGCAGACGCTGTGGCCCGGCACCACGGGCTTGCGGCCCACCAGGAATGCGGACAGCACCTCGAGCAGGGCCCGCTTGTCGATGGGACAACCCGGCAGCTCGAGCTCCACGGGCACGTGGGCACGGATTGCCTTGGAGGTCGCGAGGATGTCGAGCTTTGCCGGGCACGGGTAGACCGACGCCGCCATCTGTGATGCGTCGGCGAAGTTGCGCAGCGACTGGATGCCTCCCGCGATGGCGCAGGCCCCGATGGCCACCAGCCGCCGCGACGAGCGGCGGATCGCGAGGATGCGCTGCGCGTCCGCAGAGGTGCTGATCGATCCGTCGACGAGCGAGAGGTCATAGAGGCCGCGCTCGGACGCCGGCGTGGCCTCCTTGAAATAGGCGATCTCCAGAGCCTCGGCGATCTGCAGCAGCTCGTCCTCGCAGTCGAGAAGCGTGAGCTGGCACCCGTCGCAGGAGGCGAACTTCCACACCGCCAACCGGGGCTTGCGCGCCATCAGAGCTCCCGCGCTTCCAGAAGCGCGCCCACGCGATCCAGGCGCAGGACCGGTCCGTCCTTGCACACGAACACCGGGCCGAGCTGGCAGTGCCCGCACAGGCCGATGCCGCACTTCATGTTGCGCTCGAGGGAAAGGAAGATCCTCTCTGAGGAGAGGCCGCGCAGCCGCAGCTCGCGCGCGGTGAAGCGCATCATCACCTCGGGGCCACAGACGAACGCGATGCAGGTCGCCGGCTCGATCTCCACCTCGGGCAGCAAGGCTGGAACGACCCCCACCCTCCCCTGCCAGCCAGCGGCCGCGCGGTCGACGGTGAGCCGGACCTCACACCGGTGTGCCCAGCGCTCCAGATCGCGCCGGAAGAGCAGGTCATCCGGCGTGCGCGCCCCATAGAGGATCGACAGCTGGCGGCATGCTCCTTCCTCGAGCAGCTGCAAGACGGCGGGGCGAAGCGGCGCCAACCCGAGACCTCCACCGACGACCAGCACGTGCTGTCCCTGGCAGAGCGCGAGTGGCCAGCCGGTCCCGTACGGGCCACGCAGGCCCAGACTTGCGCCCCGCTTCAGGGCCACCAGCGCGTCGGAGACGGCGCCCACAGCTCGCACGGTGTGGGCGAGCTCGCCCGCGAGGCGCGGCTCTCCACTGACCGAGATGGGGATCTCGCCGACCCCGAAGGCGTAGAGCATGTTGAACTGGCCCGGCAGGAAGAGGCGTTCTCCTTCTCCCGCCGTATGGGCGAGCCGCAAGGTGACGGTGTCAGGGGTCTCTCGCGAGACCTCCTGCACGCGAGCGCTCGTGGGGCATATCGGGTCTGTCTCGCTCACGGCGTCCTCCGGCTCTCCGCTGCATAGAGATCCAGCCGCTGCAGCCGCACCCGCCCGAGCCGCTGATACATCTCGAGGAGCAGCCCGCGACCGAGCGCCCAGGCAAGCTCGTGGTCCTCGTCCATCTTCGCGCGCAGGCAACGCGCATCGAGGGCGATGCAGTCCACCGGCTCCAGCGCGCGCGCATCGAGCTGCCAGCGATGGGGCGGGAAGAGCCAGGAGAGCCCGGCGATGTCCCCCTCGCGCAAGCTCTCCACCTGCTCGATGCCCCGCCCAGGCACGTTGACCTCCAGGGACACGCGACCGCGGCGAAGCAGGTAGAGGCTGTCCGCCTCACCGCCCTCCCGCAGCAGGAATTGGCCCGCGCGAAACGAGCGTGCCGTCGCGCACTTCGCCAGCCACTCGAGGTGCGACTTCGTCAGCGCCTGCACGAAGGGGTGCTCCGCGAGATCCTGCGCGATCTCCTCCATGGTCCCCTCCAGAATCACGCGAGCGCTCCGTCGCTCGCGCGGATGGCGCCGAGCTCTTCGGTCAGGTCGATCCCCACCGGGCACCAGGTGATGCACCGCCCGCATCCCACGCATCCCGAGACCCCGAACTGCGCCACCCAGGTCCCGACCTTGTGGGTCAGCCATTGCCGGTACCGGGCGCGATGGCTCGCACGCACCGGGCCGCCATGAAGCCGCGAGTGGTCGAGCGTGTAGCAGGAGTCCCAGCGCTGGACGCGCTCCGCTTCGCGACCGGAGAGGCTGCTGCGGTCTTCGATGTTGCCGCAGAAGCAGGTGGGACAGACGAGGGTGCAGTTGGTGCAGGCCAGGCAGCGCTGAGCGACGTCGTCCCAGCGCGGGTGCTCGAGGTTGCGGGCGAGCAACTCGGGGAGGTCTTCGGCTTCGAGGGTGCGCCCCATCTTCCTGGCCGCTTCCTTGAGCAAGCCCTCACCAAGACCCGCGTCGCGCTCCGTGGCACGCTCTGCGGTGATCTTCGCGAGCATCCGGGCCCCCGCCTCCGTCCCGACCTCGACGAGGAAGCGATGGCCGCCCGCATCGAGGAGCTCGGTGAGCGCCAGGTCGAACCCGCGAGTTGCCCGTGGCCCGGTGCCCATCGAGGCGCAGAAACAGGTCTCGCCTGGCTCGACGCAATGCACCGCCACTGTGAACAGCCCTTCTCGACGCGCGCGGTAGTCGGCGTCGACGAAGGGTCCGTCGAGGAAGGTCAGGTCCTGCACGGCGATCGCCTGCAGATCGCAAGGGCGAACGCCGATGAGCGCCAAGCGCGGCCTCTCGCGCGCTTCCTCCAGGACGGCGAGATCGCGGCCCTCTCGACGCGCTCTCCACAGGCGCCGCTGGGGGACGTACAGGAACTGCTTCCAGGAGTCCTGCGGCGCCCGGTGGCCGAAGAGCGCTGCGTCGCCCCGGTTGGTCAACCGATAGGTGCCCGGTCCCTGCCGGTCGCCAAGGCCGGTCGGCAGGTCGGTCCCGTGATCCAGGACCCCGTAGGCGATGGTTCGCGACCGCTGCCTCGGCCCGATGAGTGTGTAGCCCGCTGCTGCCACCTGCTGGAGCAATGCAGCCCATTGCTCGCGGTGAAGGCAAAGCCTCTCGCCCGATCGCTCCCACATGGCGGCGCACTGTGAGGGCTGGCGATCGGGGCGGCAATCCTCGGGGACCCGGCCGTTCCGTTTCTGTGCGATGGGCGCCGAAACTCAGCTGCGGCGCCACTTGCGCCGGCGATCGGGAGGCGTGTAGCCTCCGCCCCATCTCAAGCCTCGGCAATCCGCTAGTCGGGGCTTCCGGACTCGGCGATCGGCGCCGGGTGCGCAGGGACCCGGGCGGGACCTTTGGCGCGGAAGGCTGCTAGGCGCCATCGTGTGCCGAGTCTTACGGGCCCAATTGCCAACAAGGCTTCGCGCGCTTCACCCAGAAGCGAGGCGGCGCATGCCGGGGAAAGATGCCTACCACCAAGCCGCTCTGTGTCGCCGGATTCGTGGTGGGAGCACTGATGCTCGCCGGATGTCCTGTCACCAGCTCTGGGGACGATGCGGGCCCAAGTGACGCGTCAGAGAGCGGAAGGCCGCTAGAGCAGTTCGGCGTTCACGGAGCGAACGACTCCGTCTTCGACCCGCTGGCGCCCGAGGTGGGCGCCTCCTGGGTGCGGCACGGCTCGGGGGTCTTCTCGTGGGGCCTCATCGAGAAGACGAAGGGCAGCTACGAATTCACCAAGCAGGACGCCCTCGTGTCTGCCTCGAGCGCGGCCGGCATTCACGTGCTCGCCACGATTCGCTCGCTCAATCTCTGGGACCAGTGCCCGACCGGCTGCGCGCAGCCTGCCGGCCACATGCTCTACCCCAAGGACGAAGCAGCGTACCTGGCGTTCATTCGAGCCATGGTCGAGCGCTACGACGGCGACGGGAAGGACGACGCGCCCGGCTCGCCGTTTGTCGATGGCTGGCAGATTGAGAACGAGGTGGACGGCAGCTTCTGGGATGACACGCCGCAGAGCTACGCCCGCTTGATACTCAAGACCGCGCAGGTCATCCGCGAAGAGAGCCCCAAGGCGATGGTGGTGGTGGCGGGCGCCTCCGCTCCCAGAGGCTGGACAGACTTCTATCGGCCGATGCTGGTCGAGCTCGAGCGGATCGCTCCCGGACAGCGGCTCTTCGATGCAGTGGACCTTCACTGGTTTGGCTACGCAGGCGAGTACCTCTCGTTCCACGGCCACGAGCTCGTTTCCGTCCTCGCTGAGATGCGGGCGGACTTGAAGGCCCACGGCTACGAGGGCACACCGATCTGGATCACCGAGACGGCCACCCATGCCGGCAAAGCAGTGGTCGACCAGTTTGGAACGACACTGCCCGAACAAGACGAGCGCACTCAGGCCGCCGAGCTGTTGCGCCGCTACGCCCACTTCCTCGGCCAAGGCGTCGAGAAGGTGTTTTGGGTCAGGCTGACCGAGCTCCACCACTCGAGTGCCGAGCCGGGCAGGGCCAACGACTTTTTCGAGAGCACCGGGCTCATCAACAACGCCCTCAACGCCGGCGATCCTCTCGACCCTGCCGACGACAACGACTCATCCAAGAAGCTCGCGTTCTTCTCCTACAAGCTCCTCGCGATGAAGACGCGCGACTGCGACTGGACGAGCGCGCAGAACCACAACGGCGCCACCCAAGGCCTCTTCCACTATTCGGTTTCGTGTCCAAACCGAGGCAGGGTGCACCTGGCGTGGCTCGACCCGGCGCCCCCCTCGGGCTCGGCGACCATCTCGCTTCCGGTGACCACCGCGGCCGCGCTGACGACGACCGGCGTCCCCACCACGACGCAAGGAAAGCAGGTGGCAGACTTCGCCACCGCCTTCGCGACGGCCAAGGTCCAAGCCAGCTCGGGGAAGGTCGAGGTCACCCTCGGACGAGAGCCGCTCTTGATCGAGGAAGATCAATAGCCAGCGTCACCACCCGCTCCGGCCGCCGCACGATGGGGCGGCCGGACTCGTGAATCGGGCTAATCGATCGACTTGAGGTGAATCTTCTTCACGATCTTCGGCTTCGATCTTCCCGTTGCCGTTGAGATCAACGCGGGTGCTCCGTTCGGCGACCTTCTCGACCAGGATCGAATCGGCGATGTAGTGCCCGGCCTTCTGCGCGTCGGCGTGGCGCGGCTTGCCCTTCATGATCTCCGAGTCAGAGAGCATCCAGTTGAGGCTGGGATTGCGCTCGAACGCCAGCGCGCCGGTGTCCTTGCCGCGCGCCTTGAGCAGCGAGTCGAGCTTGTCGAGCGCGCCATTCTTCGCCCACAGGTTCGAGTTGGTACCGCAGAAGCAGGTGGGACAGACGAGGGTGCAGCTGGTGCAGGCCAGGCAGCGCTGAGCGACGTCGTCTTGCAGCAGCTCGTCCTCGCAGTCGAGGAGGGTGAGCTGACACCCGTCGTAGGAGGCGAGCTTCCACACCGCCAACCGGGGCTTGCGCGCCATCAGATCTCCCGCACATCCAGAAGCGCGCCCACGCGATCCGGGTGGTGCCCCGGGCGCCCTGGGCCTCCTCTTGTCCGCCGCCCGCGCTCCCCCCCAGACGACTGCCCGAACTCCGGCGATACTGCACACGCTGTGGCTCGCTCTGGAGCTACCCAATCAAGTCAGCACCGACGCCGAGCGCCGCTTGCGTCGGCGATCGCGAGGCGTGTAGCCTTCGCGCCATCTCAAGCCGCAGCAACCCGCGAGCCGAGGCTTCCGGGCTCGGCGATCGGCGCTGGGTGCGGCAGGCCCCGGGCGGGACCTCTGGCGCCGAAGGTTGCTTCCTTTTCCTTGGCGCGGCGCTGGCGCCTGCTTCTTCTTCCTTGGCGCGCGCGTACCGGATCCGCGAGCTGCTCGAGGCGCCCGAGCTCCTGAGGTAGCTGCCCAGGGGTCCCGCCTCCTCCCCACTTCGAGGTGCGACGGACCAATGACCGCTCAGGAAGATCACCAGCCCGGGAACCTCGATCGCCTCCTCGCCAGCCGGTTCGGCTTCCGATCCTTTCGCCCGGGCCAGCGCGAGCTGATCGAGGCCGTCCTCGCCGGCCGCGACGCCCTGGGCGTTCTCCCCACCGGCGGGGGCAAGTCGCTGACCTATCAGTTGCCGGCCCTGGCGTTGCGTGGACTCACCGTCGTCGTCTCGCCGCTCATCGCGCTGATGAAGGACCAGGTCGACGCCTTCAACCAGCGCGGCCTGGGCGTGGCAGTCGCGCTGCACTCCAACCAGACGGCGGCGGAGACAGGACGCACCCTGGGCCGGCTGCTGCGCGGCGAAGCAGCCCTTCTCTACGTAGCCCCGGAGCGCGTGGCGACGCCCGGCTTTGCCGAGCGCCTGACCGTCCTCGGCACCCGCCTCCTCGTGGTCGACGAGGCCCATTGCGTCAGCCACTGGGGCCACGATTTCCGCCCCGCGTACCTGGCGATCAGGGGCGTCGCCGAGGCGCTGCGTCCCTGTCCAGTGCTGGCGTTGACGGCGACCGCGACGCCCGAGGTGCGCGCAGAACTCGTGGCCAGGCTCGGCCTGCGCGACCACGCGGAGGTCGTCACCTCGTTCGATCGCCCCAACCTGAGCTTCGAGGTGCATCCCTGCGCCACCGGAGAGAAGCCCCGGCGGCTGCGGCGCATCCTCGACGAGCTGTCCGGGGCAGGGTCGCAGATCGTCTACGTCGGGCGCCGCCAGGACGCCCAGGATCTCGCCGCCGACCTGAGCGCAAGCGGGCTCTCCGCCGTGGCCTACCACGCGGGGATGTCCCCCGAGGACCGCCGGCGGGCCCAGGAGTCTTGGATCCGCGGCAAGACCCCCATCGCAGTGGCGACCATCGCCTTCGGCATGGGCATCGACAAGTCCGACATCCGCGCCATCTACCACTTCAACCTGCCGAAGACGCTCGAGAACTACATGCAGGAGATCGGCCGGGCCGGACGCGACGGAGGGCCGGCCGTCTGCGAGATGCTGGCCTCCGC
>JACRCT010001278.1 GCA_016218885.1 Deltaproteobacteria bacterium
CTGGCTCTCCGACCAGACCGAGCGCATCACCATCCGCCCGCGCCTGCGCGACGCGTCGCGCCTGTACCTGACCCCGACCCAGCAGGCGACCATCTTCTTCCTGGCCATCGACGTGTTGCCGGTGACGTTGCTGGCGGCCGGCCTGGCCGTGTGGCTGGTGCGCCGCAGCAAGTAGCCCCACCCCTGCCTTCAGGCGCGACCCCTCCTCCGGAGGCGCGCGGGCCTTTGACGCCCGCGCGAGGAGGGAGGGAGCGCGCGCGAACGAGGAGCCCATCCCATGGCCATGACCCAGAAGACGCGCTCGCTGGTGACGCTCCTGGTGCTGGCGGCCGTGTCCGCTGGCGCCGGGCTTTTCGCCTGGTACGGCGTCTACGAGAAGCAGGAGAAGGAGAAGGCGGACAAGGAGCGCAAGGAGAAGATCTTTCCCGAGCTCGACAAGGCCCAGGTCGCCCAGGTGACGGTCTCCTGCTCCAAGGGCGAGGTGGTCACCCTGGTGCGCTCCAAGCAGCCCGAGGGGTGGAACCTGGTGGCCCCGGTCAACGCCGCGGCGGAGAAGGCCACGGTCGACTCGCTGATCGACCGGCTCACCACCCTCAAGTCCAAGTCCCTGGTCGAAGAGAAGGCGCAGGACCTGACCAAGTACGGGCTCGAGCAGCCCAAGCTCAAGGTCGTGGCCAAGACCGAGGACGGCAAGGAGTGGACGCTGCGCGCCGGCGACGAGAATGCCTTCGACAGCTCGGTCTACGTCGCCACGGGGGATTCCCGGGACGTGCTGCAGACCGAGGGCAACTTCAAGCACGCACTCGACAAGTGCTCCTTCGAGGTGCGCGAGAAGAGGGTCCTGCCCGTCGAAGAGTCCGAAATCTCCGACGTGGCGGCGGTCATCGACGGGACCCGCTGGGCCGCCACCAAGCGCGACGGCAAGTGGTACATCCTGCTCGACGGCAGCCAGGACAGGGCCGACGACCAGGCGCTCAACAAGATCGTCGGCGCCCTGCGCGGCTTGCGCGCCACCCGCTTCGTGACCGACTCCGCCGGGCCAGAGCAGGTGGCCAAGTACCTGTCGAGTCCGCGCCTGGAGGCCACCTTGACTCTCGCCGGAGGGCAGAAGCTGATCCTGGTGGCAGGCGAGGCCGTGGAGGATTCCCAGAAGAAGAGCTTCGCCCGGCGCACCGACGCCACCTTCATCGCCGAGATCCCCAACACGATCTTCCAGGAAGTCCACGTCATGCCCGCCGACTTGCGGGACAAGACCATCGTCCTCTTCGAGAAGGACAAGGTCGCCAAGGCCGTCTTCGCGTTCGGCGACGGTTCGGAGATGACCCTCGAGCGACAGAAGCCGGTCGGCGACGCCGGGCGCAGCGAGGACTGGACCGTCACCTCCCCCACCCCCGGAGCGGCGAAGAAGTGGAAGATGAACAGCCTGCTGTGGGCGCTCTCCTCGCTCAAGGCAGTCAAGCAGGTCGAGTCGGGGGCACAGGACCTGGCGAAGTACGGCCTGGACAAGCCCACTCGCCGCATCGCCCTGGTCGACGAAGCGGGCAAGGACTTGGGCGGCTTTGCCTTCGGCAAGGAGGAGGGCGACAAGGTCTACGCCCGCAACACGGCGGAAACCCGCATCTATCAGATCGAGAAGTCTCGAATGGGAGAGCTGCCTGCCTCCCCAGCCGACCTGGCCGAGCCCCCGCCCGCCACCGACGCGGGAAGCATCCCCTGAGGGCCTGGGCAAGGCTGAAGGACCGGAAACAAGTTGCCGGATGAGCCCGTTTTCCTTACAGTGCGTCGTTCCTGATCAGTCGTACTGAGGTGTACCTATGGCACGCGTGACCGTCGAAGATTGCCTTCCCCTGGTGGAGAACCGCTTCGCGCTCGTCCTCCTGTCCACCAAGCGTACGCGCCAGCTGATGGCCGGTGCCCGCCCGGTGGTCGAGAGCATCAAGAACAAGGCGCCGGTGCTCGCCCTGCGCGAAGTCGGCACGGGCAAGGTCCGGTTCGACCGCAGCGTCCGCGACGCCCTCATGGGCAAGTTCGACAAGCCCCGCGACCGTCCGATGATCCTGCGGCCGGTCTCGACGACTGGCCCGCGCAACATCCTCACCGAGAGCTGAGCCGTCCAGACGGTCGGCCTCAACCCAGGCACCCGTTCGATTCTGAAGCATGGCCCCGAGGCGCAAGCCGGCGGGGCCTTCGCTTTCTCAGGAACGGACTTCGGCGCTCACTCGACCACCCGGCCAGCCGCCCGGTGAGCCACATCGAGGAGGGCCCAGGCCTGGTCGAACAAGGCCTCGTCGGCACGGGCCGCCAAGAGCGCACGGACGCGACCAGGACGAGCTCCGGGTCCGCACCCTGGGCATCGAGGACCATCTTCGGTGTGGTCCTGACGCAGAAGCGCCTCATCGAGGCGCCGCAGCGGGCGAGCCGGCTGAGCGGGCCTTCTCGAGATCCAGGCAGGGGCATGCGCGAGCCCCCTCGCGAGCGGTCCTGCGTCGATCATCCATGGCGTGCCAGGTGAGCGTACTTGGCGCCTGCCCTGAGGCGGTAGCTGCGCCGCAGCTCCGCGAGCAGTCCCTCCAGGCATCCGGTCAGGATGAAGCGCGATTCGAGGAAAGCCGCATAGCCGCGGGCCATGTGGTTGGCGAAGGCGTAGCGGGCGTGCTCCTCGCCGGAGAGCTCCGCCCGGTAGCCGATGCGGTCGAAGAGCCGAGAGCGCAGCTCCGAGCAGTGCCGCCGCTCGCCGTGCTTCCACAGGTGCAGCACGCCGGTGGCAAACTTGTCGACCTCGGCCTGCGCCTCGAGCTCCAGCAGCGACACCGCGCGGTCGCGCGTCGCTTGGAGCATCAGGTAGAGGAAGTGGGAGACGCCCTCCGCGGCGATGGCGAAGGCCGGCAGAAGCCGATCCAGGAACTCGAGGGCGCCACCACGACCGAGCTCGGGCAGGCGGGAGATGAGCTCGGGATCGACGTAGAGACCGACCTCGATCTCTGCATTCCCGGAAACGACCAGCAGCTCCTCGCTGGCGCTCACCCGCGCCCCCAGGCCAGCCAGGGCCGCCTGACCGATGACGAAGTCTTCCACTCTCTGCGGAGAGCTCACCCCGTAGATGATCTCCAGGGCCCGCTGCAGCTCGGCGAGCATGGGCGGGCTCACTGGACCGTGCCGGGCTTGACGAAGGCCGGCACCACCCCCTGCTCTGCCAGAAGACGCGTCAGCCGCTCCGAACCGGTCTTGATCCAGCGCTCGTAGAGGCGGACCACTCCGGTGTTGGTGGTGACCGAGACCCGCTCGCTCACCTCGGAGAAGAGGTCGACGATGGTGATGAACTTGCGGCAGAGCTCCTCGTAGAGATCGACGAAGGCCCCGGTGCTGCCCCGCGCCCGGGTCATGCTGGCGAGCGCCCCATAGGCCGCTCCCCCCATGCCGATGTAGTAGTCGAGATCCACCAGCCGGCGCTGGAGCGAGTCGCCGAAGAAGCCTGCCACGTAGAGCGAGCCGTCGCCTAGCCGGCGCAGCGCCTGGATCCGCTCCTCCCGGGTGCCCTCCAACGCTCGTTGCAGCTGGAAGGCGAGAGGCTCCTCCTCGAGCGAGCCGTCGCTTTTGGGCTGGTAGAGCTCACGCGGATCGGTGAAGCGCTCCAGCAGATCCACCAGATAGAACTCGGTCACCTGGTTCAGGGGCGTCCTCTGTCGCTCCATCGCCCCTTCGAGCAGTTGCCGGAAGTACTCCGCCAGACTCTCCGTCGTCACCAAGGGCTTGTCGCTCATGGCTGCCTCGCCGTGTTCGCTACCCCTCATTCCCGGCTTCGGCCCACCGACCTTGGTCCTTAATCGCGGCACATCCTGCCGCCTGGATTCTCCTATTGCCTTGTGGAGGAGCTCGGGATGCCTCCATCCGCTAGGGTAGCAAACGAGTGGCCTCAAGAGCAACTTTCCCCAGCAATCACGAAAGGATGCGAGCGATGGCAACCCCTTCGGTCGCCGGCGACACCATGATCAAGATGTCGCACTCGCCGATCGCTTCAGCCCAAAAGGCCCCACATCTCTAGGCAGTGCAGAGACGGGCGTTCAGCTGTAGAGGGCTTGACGGTGTGATCGTGATGGTTATCCTTCGGACCGCTTTGGCACTCCGGTAGGGAGAGTGCCAAGAAGCAGGTTCGAGCTTCTCAAACCACGTACCTGGGGCCGTCGGTCAGCGATTGCTTCCGAGGTGCGTTCATCACCGAAGGAGACGACAAATGAAGATTCGCCCGCTGCAGGACCGGATCATCGTCAAGCGGATCGCCGAAGAGGAGAAGACCAAGGGCGGCATCATCATCCCCGACAGCGCCAAGGAGAAGCCGCTGGAGGGTCAGGTCATCGCCGCCGGAAACGGCAAGGTCCTCGAGGAGGGCAAGGTCCGCCCGCTGGACATCAAGGCCGGCGACCGCGTCCTCTTCAACAAGTACGCCGGCACCGAGGTCAAGATCGAGGGTGAGGAGCACCTCATCCTGCGCGAGGACGACATCCTCGGCGTCATCGAGAAGTAAGGGCTTAAGCACCGGTTGGGCATTGGAAGGAAAGGACGACACGAACATGGCGAAAGACATTCTCTTCGACGTCAAGGCCCGCGAGGCCATCCTGCGCGGCGTCAACACCCTCGCTGATGCGGTCAAGGTCACCCTCGGGCCCAAGGGCCGCAACGTGGTGATCGAGAAATCGTTCGGCTCCCCCACGATCACCACGGACGGCGTC
>JACRCT010001279.1 GCA_016218885.1 Deltaproteobacteria bacterium
CCGGGTGGGCGGCGCCGATGTTCGTTCCCGGAGCCATGGCCGCCACCGGGGCAGCGAGGACGAGGAACAGGCCCGCCGAGGCCGCCCGCGCTCCCGGCGGCGAGACATAGACGACGACGGGCACTCGCGAGTTGAGGATGGCCGTCGCCATCTCGCGCATGGAGGTCTCGAGCCCTCCGGGGGTGTCCAGCTCGAGGATCACCAGGCCTGCGTTCCGCTCCTGCGCAGACTCCAGCTCACGGCCCAGATAGCGCGCGCTCGCCGGGTTGATCACCCCGTCGACGCGCAGGACCCAGATGGCCGGCGGAGACGGCGCCTCGACCTCAGCGGGGAAGGCCGGCGCCAGCCTGCCTACGCCCAGCAGGACCAGGCAGGCTCTGGCCCAGAGGCGTGGCTCGCGGCGCTTCATGGCCCAAGGCTGGGGTCGCCGCGTGCGCGTGACCACCAGGCCTTGCACTGGACTGCTCTGAAGCGAGACCGGGGCCCGGCGATGGGCCCGTGGCCGCCAGTCCAGGCGAGCCCCGTCTGGACGGCCTGGTCAGCCGTGCTCGCTGTACCCGAGGGCGACCAGCAGGCAGCTCCCATCGCCGATGACGTTCAAGCCCGCCGCCTCGGCGTACGAGACCGCCCATTCGCTCTCTGCGCCAGGCTGCATCCAGATGTGCTTGATGCCGCGGGCAATGGCCGCCTCCACGACCTGCTCGGTCACGGCGGGCGGGGTGATGATCGAGATGGCCTCGACTTCCGCCGGGAGGTCCTTGACCTCGGCCACCGCCGCCAGCCCCTCCACCACCTTCTCCTTGGGGTTGACAGGCACGGCCTTGCGCCCGCTCTGCAGATAGCAGCGCAGGACCTTGTTTCCATACTTCTCGCGGTTGGTGGAAGCCCCCACCACGCCGAAAGCCTTGGCGGCCAGGAACTTCTCGATCTTGGAATCCATCGCGACCTCGCTCGAGCAACGCTTCACAGGCCTCGCCTACTTCTATCCCCGACTCTGGCGGCGCGCTCAAGCCTCGCTCGCAGGTGCCCTTGCCGCCTCTGGCGCACGCGGCGTAGCATCGGCGCGATGCGACACTCAATTTCCCTCCTCCTCTCGCTGCTTTGCCTGTTCCCGACCTTGGCTTCGGCAAGGGATGACGGCTCCACTGACGACGACGAAGCCCTCGACGGCAAGTCACCCGCGTCGGACAAGGCTCGGTCGCAGCCCCAGGATGGGAAGACCCCGGCGGGGGCAACGGCCAAGCAGGAGAGCCCCTCGGGGCTCGTCGGCTTGGTCGTCACCCCAAGAGACCCGGGAGCCAACGAGGCAGCTGCTGCCCTGGAGCTCGCCCTGACCGAGGCCGTCTCCGCCGATGGCCGCCTCACGCCGGTGGACCTGCTGGCCAAGCTCGGGGGGGAGCCGGTTGGTGCGGGACCCAGCGACGCCGTCCTGGAGTTCTTCAAGAAAGGCAAGGACGCCTACGACAACCTGGACCTCGGGGTGGCAGCCAAGGAGTATCTCGAGGGCCTCAAGCTGATGCTCGACGACCCCAGCACGGCCCGCCCCACCGAGGTCGCCCGCGCCTTGACCCTGGCCGGCGCCTCCCACCTTCTCAACGGCGAGAACGCCAAGGCCTCGGGGGCTTTCCGTCGCGCGACCCTCATCGGACCGGAGTTCGTGCCCAACCCCGAGGAGTTCTCCCCCGACATCCTCTCCGCCTACGAGGAGGCGAGGAAGGCCGTGGCCTCCGGGGAGAAGGGCAACCTCACCCTCACCTCCAACGTGTCCCCCACCTTGGTGTTGGTCGACGGCTCCGACCGGGGCGTCGCGCCCTTGACCCTCAAGGGCCTCGGCGTCGGACGCCACCACGTGCTCCTCGAGAGCCGCGGCTTCCAGCCATGGGCGAAGTTCATCTAGGTCCAGGCGAACACCACCGTCACCGAGACCGCGGAGCTGCGTCCGCTTCCCGACGCCGATCGCTTCCGCAAGGCCCAGGAGATCGCCCTGTCCGAGCTGGGCAAGTCCAAGCCGGGCTTCGGCGCCCAGGAGCTCGCCGCCTCGCTCGAGGCGCGTTTCGTCGTGGTGGGAGCGGCGCAGAGCAGCGCGACCGGCGCAACCGTGGAGCTGGTCGCCTATGACCTGACCAAGAAGACGCGGGCTGTGGGGCTCAAGAAGAGCATCCTGCCGGGCTCCCCCTCCTTCAAGGCGGAGACCAGCGCCCTGGCTCTGCAGCTCGTCGACGCTCTGGTGAAACCCGCGACCGCGGTGGCCAAGGTGGACGACGGCCCGTCCATCCCCCTCACGCAGCAGGTCTGGTTCTGGCCGGCGGTGGGTGCTGCCGCCGCGGTCGTCGTGGGCGGGGTGGTGACGGGCATCGCCCTGGCCGCCAGCGGGCCGGACCATCCCCGGCCGGGCCTGACCATCACCGGCATCCCCTGAGGCAGATTCTCGCCTGATCGCAGCCATTTACGTCTCCGCTCGACCAAGGGAGAAGTGGCTCTTCAGGAAGCTGAAGATCTACGGTGGCTACTCATCCGTTGTACGGGTGCTTAAGCCACTTCCCTGCACAGGGGAGACTGTCTCTTCGGAGGTCGCCATGAAGAAGACCGCGCTGGTCTTTGGTCTAGCCGGGGTGCTCGGCCTGGTCGCACTGCTGCTCACGCTCGTCCCGCTCATCCCACGGCCCGGCACGAGCCCACTGGCGACGCCGACCCCTACTCCCACCCCGACGCCCATCCAGGTGAGCCCACCACCGGGACCGCAGACCGGCGGAGACATCCTCAAGCTGACCGCCTCGCTCTCCGACCCCTACGTGCTGGCGGGCAGCACCCGCGAAGTCTTCCTGCGCGCCGACGTCGAGGCCGCCCGGGTGGCCTCTGGCGAGCGCGCGCCGATCAACCTGGCGCTGGTCCTCGATCGCTCGGGGTCCATGGCGGGCGAGAAGATCTCCCAGGCGCGGCGCGCCGCGCGCCAGCTCGTCCAGCAGCTCGATGAGCGCGATCGGTTCTCCCTGGTTACTTTCGGCTCGGACGTGACCACCCTCATCAGCTCGACGCTCGCCACTGCCGGCGCCAAGGAGCGCATGCTCGCGAGCATCGAGGGGATCGCCGAGCTGGGAGGGACCAACCTCTCCGGCGCGCTCGAGGCGGGGCTGGCCGAGGTCGTGGCCTACCGGAGCCAGTACAACCTCTCGCGCATCGTGCTGCTCTCCGACGGCCAGGCCAACGAGGGCATCACCAGCCCCGCCGGCCTCGCGGCGCTGGCCCGCCGCGTCTCCTCCCAAGGGCTGACCCTCTCCTCGATCGGCGTGGGGCTCGACTTCAACGAGAGCGTCATGGAGGCGCTCTCCGAGCACGGGGGCGGCAGCTACCACTTCCTCAATGACGCCGAGCAGCTGGCGGGCATCTTCGCGGGCGAGCTCAAGCAAGCCGTGGCCACGGTGGCCGTCGGTCCGGCGCTGACCATCACCCCCAGCCCCGGGGTGACCGTCGCCGAGGTCTACGCCTACCTGTGGGAGCCCCAAGGCGCGGCGACCTCGGTGCGGCTGCCCGACTTCACCAGCGGTCAGACCCGCAAGATCGTCGTGCGCCTCCTCGTCCCGGCCTCCAGCCCCGGCAACCTCGAGGTCGCCCGCGTCGGCCTGTCCTACCTCGACGTGACGCGCAACCGGGCACCAGGCTCGGTGCAGGTGGCGGTGAGCGCGGCGGTGACCCCCGACTCGACCCTGGCCGCCAACAGCCGCAACAAGGACGTCGCCGCGGTCGCCGCCCACGCCACCGCATTGCAGTCGCTGCGCAAGGCGAGCCTCTCCGCCCAGGAGGGACGCCGCGACGAGGCCGAGACCAACCTGCGCCAGGCCCAGAAGGTGCTGCAGCAGGCCCAGTCCGACTACGGCAAGAACGCCGAGTACGACCAGGCGCTGGGCGAGGCCCAGGCGTTCGAGGGAGCGCTCGCCGCGCCCGCCGGGTCCTCAGCGGTCAACGCCGGCGCCAAGCGCATCCACGCCTTCTCGAACAGCGCGAGGTAGGATCGGCCCGTCGCACGACGCCTGCACCAGGAGAGTCCCCTCATGCCAGCCGTGACCTTCGCCGATCACGAAGGATTCCAGAAGACGGTGGTGAGAGCGTCCTTGGGGAGCGCTGCGGCGGGCCTGGTGATGTACGGGCTGTCCCTGGCAGGGGTCCCCAACGCAGAGGTGTTCCTCCCGCTGGCCTGCGCCTCGGCGGCGGGGGCGGCCTGCGGCAAGACGTGGAAGGGGCGCGGCGCGTATGGCCTGCTCGGCGGAATCGCCGGCTCCCTGCCCTTCTTCTTCCTGCACCACCCGACCTTCGGGCTCGCCATGGCGGGCGCAGGCGTGGGCGGGTTGTTCGCGCACTTCCGGCAGAAAGAGGCGGGCGCAGGCAACGAGGTGGGCCAGTCGCGGATGGGCAAGGCTGCCTACGTGGCGGCAGC
>JACRCT010001280.1 GCA_016218885.1 Deltaproteobacteria bacterium
TCCGGCCACGCTCCTTGACACCGCTCTTTTGGCGGTGCTATTCCCCAATGCCTTTCACTGGTTGCGCGGCGCGGCACTGCACCTGCGCTCCGTGCGCACGAAGAGCATCGAGGACAGCCCATGGCCACCCAGAAAACCGCTGCGAAGGTGCCGGACGAGACCCCCGATTGGCGCGGACGGCAGGGCTTCTTGCCCTACTTGCGCGACGTGGTGATTGCGGCGGTCATCCTGGGGAGCGGCCTGTTCCTGTACTACCGCCACGAGGCGACGGGCCGGAAGGTCCGCGAGCTGGGCAAGCAGGCCAAGGAGTACATCGTCAAGGACAGCCCCCAGGGCTACGTCGAGGCCGAGAAGCGCCTGCAGGAGATGGTGGCGCTCGACTCCGACTTCCCGTTCGCGCTGGCCTCTCTGGGCGAGCTCTACGCGGTGCGCTGGTTGGACCACGGCCTCGAGGCCGACGCGGCCAACGCGCGCAAGTGGGCGCAGGAGGCCGACAAGACCGACGCCAAGATCAACGAGCGCTTCGGCGCGGTGGTCCTGGTCATGCTGGGCGAGAAGAAGTACGAGCAGGCCGAGAAGTACGCCTCGGAGATCACCCGCAAGGCCGCCAGCTCTCACGTCGTCAACGGCTATGGGCGAGCGCTGCGCGGTCAGGGCAAGCTCGACGAGGCGCGCCAGGCGCTCAAGAAGTCGGCGGACACCGAGTGGCGCAACCCGCGCTTCGCCTGCGACTTCGCGGACCTGTTCTTCGAGGACGGCGACTTCGTCAACGCCCAGGCCTTCTACGCCAAGGGCATCGAGGCCAACAGCGACCACCTCCGCTCGCTGATCGGCCGCTCCCGGTCTCAGATCGCCCGTGGCTGGAAGATCAAGGAGGCGAGCGAGACGCTGGCCGACGTGCTGGGCCGTCCGGCAGAGCAGCTCTCTCCGCGGCTGCGAGCGCAGGCGCTGACCGCGCTCTCCGAGCTGCGGGGCTTCGAGCAGAAGTTCGATGAAGCGGTCAAGCACGCCGACGAGGCGATCGCCGTCTCCCCCAGCTTCAGCTGGGCGCACTTCGCCAAGGGCCGGGCCCTGGCGATGCTCAAGAACGTGGGCGCCGCAGCGGAGTTCGACAAGGCGCTCGAGCTGGACCGCTTCGTTCCCGAGTTCTACTACAACGGCTCCACGGCGATGCTGGAGGCAGGGGACCCGGCCAAGGCGCAGGCGCTTCTCGACGCCTACCTCAAGGCCCCGATGCGGGAGGACGATCGCTTCCACCTGGCCTACGGCAACCTGATGCTCCGGATCGCCAAGCCCGAGGAGGCCCTCGCCCACTACGACAAGGCCATCACCCACAACGGCTTCAACGCCGTGGCCCACTACGCCAAGGGCGCCGCGCTCTTCGACGCGCGCAAGACGTTCCTGACCGATCCCAAGGACACCAAGAAGGAAGCCGAGCTGATGGACAACTCCAAGAAGGAGCTGGAGCTCGCGCTCGAGGTGCAGGAGTACTTCCCGGCCGCGTACACCAAGCTGGGCGACATCCTCTTCGAGAAGAAGGAGTGGGGCGACGGCTGCCAGCAGTACGCACAGGCGCTGATGCAGATGAAGCAGCTGCAGGCCCCGCGCGAGCGGATGACCGAGCTGCGCGAGCGCATCAACGAGCGCCTCCTCAAGGAAGCCAAGCTGCGCGACGTCGCCAAGGCCTGGATGGACGAGACCGGCAAGCTGATCCGGTAGGCCGTCTCTCTCACCCCGCAATACCACGCTGATTCCCGAGCGCCGGGTCCCCAGGGGCCCGGCGCTCTTCGTTCTTGGCGAGCGCCTGCGCGCGGCCTTCCCGACCGCTAGAAGAGATCGCCGGGGCCAGCATCGCTGCGGACCGCGGCCACGACCCGCCACCTCGCACCTTCCTCCTTCGCGAGCTCGGCCTCGAGGTGGTGCGTACCGATGAGCTGGTCAGGGCGGATGTCGTCGACCTTCTTCGCCGGGATGCGCGCCAGCAGCACTACGAGGGAGACCTTGGCCCTTCCTCCCTGCACCGGTTCGGAGAAGTCGATTTCGGTCGGCAGCGCGGTCACGATCTGCGAACGCAGCAAGTAGCCGAGCAGATAGGCCTTGAGCCCATTCTTGTCCCCGCCCTCGCCGCGGTAGCCATCGCTGACGTGGTCGAGGATGCCGCTCAGGTCCTTCTTCTCGGCGCTCTCAGCCATCTTCGCGATCACCGCGCGGATCTGCTGCTCGTCGTCCGCCGGCTCCCGGGGCCACAAAAGCCACGCCGCCACCCCCATCCCCAGGGCCACCACTGCGAGGGCTGCGATCCGTCTCATGGCTCGAATGATGGACATGAAAGAGGGCCCCGCGATAGCCCGCGGGGCCCTTCTCCAGTCCTACAGCTTTGAGGGCGCTACTTCTTGACCTTGATCTCGACGGTCGCGGTCTTGTCGCCGGCGGTGATGGTCACCCGGGTCTTGCCCTTGGCGACGGCCTTCACGACGCCCGCGGCATCGACCGTGGCGATCTTCTCGTCTGCAGAGACGAAGGTCAGCGCGGCGGCGGCGAGCTCCTTGCCCTCGGCGTCCTTCACGACCGGCTTGAGCGGCGCGGTCTCACCGGCCTTGATCTCCAGGTTCTTCTCGGCCTCGACGGTCGCCGGCACGGGCACGGCCACCGTCACCTTCACCTGGCCCTTGAGGTCGCCCACCTGGGCGACGATCTGAGTCTCGCCCGCGGCCATCGCGGTGATCTCGCCGCCATTCACGCTGGCGATCTTGGCGTCCGCAGCGCTCCAGGCCAGCTTGGCGCCCTTCACTTCCTTGCCCTTGGAGTCCATGACCTTGGCGGTCACGTGCGCCTTCGAGCCCAACCCCTCGAGCGTCACCGCCGCGGGGGCGAAGGAGATGGAGGCGGGAATGGAGATCTTCACCGGCACGGTGGCGCTGATCTGCTCGAAGGTCACCTTGATCTGGGTCTCGCCGCTATCGACCGCCGCCACCTTGCCGTTGTCGACGGTGGCCACCTTCGCGTCACCGCTCGACCAGGCGAGCGCCAGGTTCTCGATCTTGTTGCCCTGAGCGTCCTTGGGGGTCGCCACCAGGGTCACCGCATCGGCCTTCTTCGACAGGTCGACCGTCTTCGGGGTCACCTCGATGGAGGCCACCTTCGGTCCGCACGCCGCCACCATCAGGGCCACCGCCACGCTCAGCGTCTTCACCGCTCGCATCGTCCTTCTCCTTGCTTGAGTGGAAAGCAAACGACTCGCGTGCTCGTCGCACGTGGGGCGGTTTATAGATCAACCACAGAAAAGGAGTTACTCGCTGACGATCCGCTCCTGGTGCCGGTCGCCTGCAGCCCGCTACAGCCTCCAGGCGCCCCTCCGGCGGGGCAGGTGGTGAGCCACCCCGGGCATGGGCCACCGGAAATGCGGGCGCCGCGATGGTCCGAAGGACCCTACCGAGGGAGATCAGCGGCCATCGATGTCGTCGATGCGCCCCTGTGCCTTGGCGGCCAGCTCGTCCCCGGCTGGAACCATCTCGATCACGTCCCGGAAGCGCTTGCGCGCGGCATCCGGGTCCCGCTCTCTGAGCATATAGCCCTCTCGGTAGACATCCTCGGCGTTGCGACGCAGGAGGGCGAGCCCGTCCTTGGCTTCCTTGGAGTTCGGATTGATGCGCAAGGCGTCCTTGTAGGCCCGTGCAGCGGTGCCGTAGTCCTGGCGGTTGGCAGCCGCGCGCCCCTTGAAGGCCAACGCCTGCCCAGTGCGCTCGAGGAGCTGCTTCTCCAGCCCGCTGCGGCAGTCCATGTCCTCGAAGAGCTTGAGGGCCCTCTGCAGGGAGCTGGCGGCCGCCTCGTAAGAGCCACCGTGGTAGCGGCTCATGCCGTCGTTGTAGGCGATCCCAAAGGTGGGGATGGTCTTCTTGAGCATCCGGACCTTCGCTGCCACCAGCGCCGAGGGGTTGGCATCGAGGACCCGGTCGCACTGGCGGACCGCGCCGTCGAAGTCGCCGACGTCGAGCTTGCGCACGATGGGGACGATGCCCTCGTCGATCTCCTGTCGCTGGCGCTGGAGCTTGGCGGCCTTGGCCTGCTGGATGGCGACGAGCCGCTGCCGCTCACGTTGGACGGCGTCGCGCTTCCAGGCCGCTTCGGCGTCAACCACCTCGAGACGCATGCCGTCCTGGTGATCGAAGGGCACCTGGGAGATGAGCTGGCGCGCCGTGTCGAATTCACCTTCGCTGCAGGCCTTGCGCACGCTCTCCATCGAGGCTTTGGCCTTCTCCTCGGAGAGCTTCTTGATCAGGGCCTTGGCGTCTTCGCTCAGCTCGCTGGAATCGTCGATCTCCTTGAGCCTCTCGATCGCCTTGTCGTAGTCCCCCGTGCTCGCCAACCTCTCCGCGGCCTCCAGGCTGGCCTTGGCCTCGAGAATGGCCTTGATGGTGAAGATGAGCCGACCGGCTTCAGAGGTCTTCTTGATCGCCTGCGCTTCCTCGGCCTGGGCCAGAGCCTTGTCGTACTTCTTCTCATCGTAGAGGCTGCGTGCCTCCTGGTAGGCGTCGGCGTACTCGCGGTCGCGGTTGGGGACGACACTGGCCTTGCCTCCCTCTTCGTCTGCGCCCTTGATGGGCTTGGGCTTGAGGGCGCTGAGGGTCGCCACCACGAGCAGCAGCAGGAGCAGCAGCGCCGCGCCCACGATGAGGCCCAGGCGTAGTGACCTGGGCATGGCCGCGAATCGAGCGGTCAGTCCGGGACGCGACCTCGGCGGCAGGTGGCGCGGCGGAGGGACGTCCATCTTCCCGGTGGCCTCCCGGGCCTCGACGGCGGCCACCGCATCCGCGGGCCCCTCGTCGTCGCTCTCTGCCTCTGCCTCTGGCTCTGCCGCGACCTTGCCCTCTGCCTCGGCGCCCGCCTCGCTCTCAGGCTGGGCGTCCGACTCCGCCTCCTCCTGGGGCTGGGCTGCGGGGGAGCGCACGCTGTTGCGCCGGGCAGGAGGGGGTGCCCGCTCCTCGTCGTGGCGCTTGAGCTCGTCGATGATCTTGAAGACGGTGTCACCCAGGGCGATCTCGTCGCCGTGAGCGAGCTCGACCTCCACCTCGCGCTGGCCGTTGACCCGCGTCCCGTTGCCACTCCCCAGGTCGCGCAGGACCACCCCGGACAGCCCCGCGGTCAGCTCCAGGTGGCGGCGAGAGACCGAGGTGTCGGTGAGCTTGAGGTCGCAGCCGTCGCCGCGGCCGACGATCATCCGCCCACCGCGGATGGGCAGCCGCACGCCGCGATCGGGGCCGGCGATGACCTCGACCGAGATGGGCGGTCCGGCGGAGGTGGCGTCGTCGCGGTCGGCGCGAGAGGGCCGGCGCTCCGGGGCAGGGGCGATGCGCGTGGCGCCCGAGTCCTCGGAGGAAGGAACGTCCCAGTCCGGGTCCGAGTCGTTGCCGTTCTTTCGCCCTGCGGCCTTCTGCACGTTGGTGGACTTGTGGTGCGACGCAGGCGGAGGCGCTGACTCGGCGTCGAGGGCTTCATCGACGATGATCGAAGGTGCCGCCTCCATCTGCCGCCCAGGCCGCGAACCGCCCTTGCCGCGGGGCTTCTCCGCGCCGTCGACGAACGGAGAAGCCTCGACACGAGTGCGATCCGGCATGGCCGGAGCAGCGTTGTTGCTGCCCGCTGGCGACGGGCTCTTATGGCGCGGCTTAGGCATTGCTCTGGCTGGCAGGCCTCGCAACCCTGCGAAAAACCTCGGCTAGCGATGGTACCACGCGATGCTTCAGCTGGCTCCTGTCCGCGTCCGGGGGACACGGGCAGGGCCGCGCATCTCGCGGGTCTTCGAGAAGACGATGTAGGCGGCCAGGGCGAGGATGATGAGCACCAGCGTGGCCAGGATGGCCTGGAAGGTCCGAACCGAGCTCGCTGCCATCCGGATGCCCAGCAGCTCCACGTCACCGGGGCTGCTGTCCAGGACCTGGGGCGGGGCCGCGGTGGTCATGATGACGCTGACGTTCTGAGGCTTGAGGTCCTGGATGGTGCGGGCGACCAGCTGCTGGATCTGCTCCTCGGCGATGGGCGGGGGCGGGGCCTTCTTGCCTTGCTCCGCGTTGGCACGGAACTTCATGAGCACCCCGGCGCTCGGCTCGGGGCGCGCAGAACGGTCGGCCAGGTCGTCGATCTGCGGGATGTTGATGTGCACCCGGGCGTCGAGGACGCCGTCGATGGAGGAGAGGGTCCGCGACAGCTCCCCGGTGATGGCCTTGAGGTACATCGCCCGCTCTTCGGTCGCGGTGGGGATGAGGCTTCCGCGGTCGAACATCTCCAGGCCCTTGGTCTTGGGCCGCGGCAGCTCGTTCTCCTTGAGCACCAGCATCGCGGTGGCCATGTGGGCCTTGGGCACGGCGATCTTCCAGGTCACCTCGCGCCCGCCCTCCTCCTTCTCCTTCTTGGCGGAGATGCGATTGCGTTCCAGGAGCACGACGATGTCGTTGGCTTCGCTCTCGGTGAGCTCGTGCTGGATCTCGACGGAGCAGCCCGCGAGCCAGAGCACGGGGAGGACGGCGAAGGCGGCGCGGATTCTCAAGGTCACTGGCCTCGGCGAAAGGGACGGGGGAGCTTACCACAGGCTCCCGGCCCCAGAAGGCCCCGGCTCCTCCCCTTGCTGGAGACGGCGATGGGCGCTTTCCCGAAGGGCCCCGCGCGCTTGTCGCGGCGTCCCTGCCTAAGCGGCGCGCGGTTTTGCATCCGGCTCCCTGGCGCAGTAGGTTTGGGGCCTCGCGTGGATCGTCCCATGTAGAGTCGACCGCGACGAGGTGTTGGAGCACGACATAGCATTCCCCGCACGGATCCCCTCGGGGACCGGGACGTGGTCGACGGGCAGGCGACTCGCCTGGCGCCCGGCTCGCGTGCGGTGCTAGCCGGGCCTTCTTGTCTGTGCCCGCGAGGCGACAAGCCATGCGACAGCCCACGAAGATCACCGTCCACACGCTGCGCCAGATGAAGCAGGGCGGCGAGAAGATCGGCGTGCTCACCGCCTACGACGCCGCCTTCGCGCACCTCTTCGACGAGGCGGGAGTCGAGGTCCTGCTGGTGGGCGACTCCTTGGGCATGGTCATCCAGGGCGAGAAGTCGACCCTGCCGGTAACCATGGACCAGATGGTCTACCACTGCCGGGCGGTCTCGCGGGCGGTGCGCCGCGCCCACGTGGTGGGCGACATGCCCTTCATGAGCTACCAGGCCTCCGAGGAGGACGCGGTGCGCAACGCGGGCCGGCTGGTGGCCGAGGGTGGAGCCGAATCGGTCAAGCTGGAGGGAGGGCAGGAGTTCGCAGCCACGGTGGAGCGCATCGTGCGCGCGGGCATCCCGGTGATGGGCCACGTCGGGCTCACCCCGCAGTCGGTGCACAAGATGGGTGGCTTCGTGGTGCAGGGCCGCGACGAGCAGACGGCCAAGCGGCTGCTCGCCGATGCCCAGGCGCTGGAGCGGGCGGGCGCCTACGCGCTGGTGCTGGAGGGCATTCCCAGCGAGCTGGCCCGAGAGATCACCGTGCGGCTGTCCATCCCCACCATCGGCATCGGGGCCGGGGTGCACGCCGACGGGCAGGTCCTGGTCTGCTACGACATGCTCGGAATGAACCCCGACTTCGCCCCCAAGTTCCTCAAGCGCTTCGCCGAGCTCTTCCAGGTCATCGGCGGGGCGACCAAGCAGTACCTGGCCGAGGTCAAGGCCGGCCAGTTCCCCGCTGAGGCCCACTCCTTCCACTCGAGGACCTTGCAGCTCATCGCCGAGGACGAGCCGGAGGCGAAGGAGCGAGGCCCCCTCTATGGCGGCCCCATCCAGTAGACCCCCGGAGCTCCCGTGATCGACATCCTCCGTACCGCGGACGAGGTGCGCGCTCGCGTCCGCGCGATCCATCGCAAGGGCCAGCGGCTGGCGTTGGTGCCGACGATGGGCGCTCTGCACGAGGGGCACCTGTCCCTGGTGCGCGAGGGGCGGCGCCTCGCCGAGGTGTGCGCGGCGTCGATCTTCGTCAATCCCGCCCAGTTCGGTCCGCGCGAGGACCTGTCGCGCTACCCTCGGGACGAGGCGGGCGACGTCGCCAAGTGCGCCTCGGCGGGGGCGGCCTTCGTGTGGGCACCCGATACCCGCGAGGTCTACCCCGAGGGCTACCAGACCTACGTAGAGGTCAGCGAGCTCTCCCGACGCTGGTGCGGAGAGAAGCGACCGGGCCACTTCCGCGGGGTGGCCACGGTGGTCGCCAAGCTCTTCTGCGCCTTCGAGCCCGACGTGGCGCTCTTCGGCGAGAAGGACTTCCAGCAGCTCGCCGTCATCCGCCGCATGGTCCGCGACCTGGGCATGGCGGTGGAGGTGGTGGGGATGCCCATCGTCCGCGAGGCCGACGGGCTGGCCCTGAGCTCGCGCAACATCTACCTGTCGGCCACCGAGCGCCGGAGCGCGCTGGGGTTGTCGCGGGCCCTGCAAGCCGCCGCGCACCTGAAGGCCAATGGAGAGACCAGCGCCTCGAGGCTGGTCGAAGCGGCGAGCGCCGAGCTCCGCGCGGCGGATGCCCGGGTGGACTACGTCGCGGTGGTCGATCCCACCACCCTCGAGCCGATGGATCTCGTCGATCGCCCGGCGCGGATGCTGATCGCCGCGCACGTGGGCAAGACCCGGCTGATCGACAACGCGGCTCTCTAGCCCTACTTTCGCATCTTGAGCCCGTTTTCCGAGCAGCCTGGGCAGCGCAAGCTGGCCAGGCTGCTCGGAAAATGGGCGATTCACTTATTGCGCGCGCCAGAGCAAAAAGGGGCTCAAGTTTGCGAAAGTTGGGCTAGAGCACCGAACAGTCTGACTCCCGTCGCGAAATCGCCGATTCGCGTCTCATCCCTTCCTTGCTCCTCGCTCAGTTACCACCAGTAGCTTCCCTCGTCGCGCCTCGGGCTGCTCGCAACTCATCGACTTCACTCGGTCGGTCAGACCGATCGGCGCTCTGGCCGTATCGCCTGCCGTTTCCATCGATACTTCCCTCGGCCGGCGCGCGTAGACTGGCGCGCATGAAAAGGCACATCGGACGGGTCCTCGGGGGGATCGTCTTCTTCGCTGCGGCTCTGGCGCAGGCCGCCCCACCGCCGGTTCCAGCCGAGGAGGCCGGAGCGATGGTGGCGCTGCTGGGTCGCATCGGGGCGATCTCCGCCGCCGATGCCAAGCGGCTGATCCGCAAGTACTCGCTGCCGGACCGTACCGGCCGGGAGCCTGGTGAGCTGCGGACCTGTGGGACCTCTACCTTGTGGCGGATGCGCGAATGGCTTCGCGCGGAGGGAGTGCGCATCCTGCGCGAGCCGCCGCCCTCCGCGGGGCACGTGGACAGCGCCCTCTTCCCGGTGCGCGCCTTCTACGCCGACGAGTCACAACGGACCCAGGCGCAGCAGGCCGTGGCCTACGCCGAGCAGGCCTGGCAGCGGCAGATCGTGGAGATCGGCTACCGCGCACCGCACACCCTGGGCGACGGGGAACCCGTCTCCGCGGGGATGGACTTCTACTTCGCAGAGAGCGACGAGTGGGCGGGCCTGACCGTGCCTCTGGCCGATCTGCCCTCGACCTCGAGGTGCGACTGCTCCTCGCGCATCTTCCTGAACAGCTACCTCGCAGGCAGGCACATGGCCGGGACCCTGGAGCACGAGTTCAACCACTCGACGCAGGCCGCTGCCGACTGCGCGGAGAACATCTCCGCCTGGGAGATGTTCGCCGAGGCCGCGGAGCTCATCGCCTTCCCGAACGACTGGTCCTCGCTCTCGATGATCCGGGAGTTCCAGAAGTGGCCCCAGTACCCGCTCGACTACTACTCCATGAGTGAGAGCTCCGGCGCCCCGAGCATCGCCTATATCTACGGGGCTTCACTCTTCGCCCTCTTCCTGAAGGACCGCCAGGGGCTCGGAGGCGCGCCGTTCCTCCCTGCCGCGTGGGAGGCCTTCTCCCAGGAGGGGACGATGTTCGAGTTCAACGGCGGCGTGGCGTACTGCACTGCAGGCAACACGCCCAACTGGTTCGATGGCCTCGACGCCCTGCTCGCCACCAAGGGCAGCAGCCTGCGAGCCGCGTTCACCGAGTTCTCCGAGTGGCGGGCCATCGTCGGCTGGTGGGACGACGAGCATCACCTCACCATCGCCCGGAGCATCAGCGAGCCGAGCATCGGCGCATCCCTCTCGCGCTTCCCGGTCCGCAACTGGCTGGGGGTGCGCGAGTACGGCACCCGCTACCTCGAATACCTCCCTTCCTCCGACGACGAGGGCCCGCTGACCGTCACCATCACCGGCAAGGTGGAGACCACATGGTCGGGGTCGGTCCTGCTCTGGAGGGTCGGCCAACCGGTCGAGAGCCTGCCCATGACCTTCGACGCGCAGGCGGTCGCGACCGTGGTCACTCCGCCCCTGGCAGGGATCACCCGGGTCCTCATCGTCGTGAACCAGCTGCAGGACGCGACGCACCTGCCCGACGAGAGGGACTACGACAACGAGCGCTTCTTCGAATACCGGGTCGCGCAGGCTGCCGGCCAGGACGCCGGTCCGCCACCTGGGCCGGATGCCGCCGCGCCCGGACCCGACGCCGAGCTCGCCAGTCCCGACGCGCAACCCGCCGGACCCGACGCCGGGCCAGCCATCGCTTCCGACGGCGGCCCGGCCCCCGAGAGCGACGAGGGCTGCGGCTGCTCGTCCTCGGGAACGGGGGCGGGGCTGAGCGCGCTCATGGTAGTAGCGGGCCTGGTCGCGCTACGCCGGCGGCAAACCCTCCTCTCCTAGCTGCCTGCCCATCAGCTTCCGGTTCTCGAGCAGGTGGTCGCGCAGATGGGGCGCGCTCGCCAGGGAAAGGGCCCGCTCGAGAATCCGCTGCGGGAGCGCACCCCTGGCGATGTGGTTGTGCACGTAAACGCTCAGGGAATCGAGGCAGCGCGCGCAGTTGTCGTGGCAGGCGGAGAGCAGGCTGCTGTCGGCGCGCAGATCGCGCAGCTTGCCGAGCAGGCCATCGATGCGCGCCTCGAGCTCGCTCCACGCCTGGGTGGCTTCTTCGAGGAGGCGCAGCTGCGGCAAGCGGAGCCGGGTCGCCTCGAGCAGCTCGCGCAGCTCGGCGTCGACGAGGTCGGTCGCCTTCCGCAGTGCCTGGGCGAAAGCCTCTGCCCTCCGCTGATCTCCGGACCAGGGCTCGACGGCTGCCCGGACCTGGGTCCCACGGCCCCGCTCGAGGACCCACAGCAGGTAGTGCGAGAGCGTGCTGAGCGCCTGCGCGCGCGCATCGGCCTCCAGCTCTCCCGGTGGCGGCGCGACGTCTCCGGCGAGCTCGAGCCGGCGCAGGCGGAACAGGGCGAGCGCCGCTGGATCAGACAGCAGGCGATCGAAGCTGCGGCCAAGCGCGCCCACCAGCTCCGCGGAGGGGTCCGCGCCCGCTTGAACGCAGGCGCCCAGCGCGGCGATGGCGCGGTCATGCACCACGCGGGCGCTGAGCTCGGACGGCACCGTTCTCGAGCGGTCGAGCAGTCGCAGGGCGCGCTCGGGGTCGTGCAGGACGAGGTGCGGGAGGGCGTCGAGGGTGAGCTCGGCCAGCGCCTCGCGCGCCGCTTCCACGTCGATTCGCGCTCGGCGAAGCGCCAGGTCTCTCTCGCTTCCCTGGCGACTGCGACCCGCGCCGAGCAGCGCCTCGAGCTCCGCCGCCGCGCCTGGGAGATCCGACGCTGCCAGGCGGGCGCGCACGGCCTCTCGGCCAAACGACGCTCGCAGGCGCAGGAGCGCGGGACATCCGTCGGCTCCCAGCGCGTCGAGCAGCCGCCCGGCCTCGATGGCCCGGCCCCTCCACGCCTCCTCCAACAAACGGGCCAACGGTCCCCGCGCCCCGAGACCCAGACGCACCGCGAGCGCCTCGGCATGAGCCCGGGTGCAGCCGTCCAACCGAGTGCGGTCGCCCAGCGCCTCGAGCCGGGTGCGTGCGGCATCACGTCTCCCCGCCCCCACCTCCACCGTCGCCAGGAGCACCGCGGCGACGGGCGCGAAGTCCGGGCTCGGGGGGGCTTCGCAGGCCACGCGCGACTGTTGGGGTGCCATCACGGCGGCGTTGGCCAGCTCCAGGTAGAAGCGCGCCACGTCATCGTCGGGATGGCACTGCAGATGGGCGGCCAGCTGCTGAGCCGCCTTGCCGAGCTCGCCCTCTGCCAAGGCTCGGGCAGCGCCCTCGAGCTTCTCCGAGATCCCGAACGTGTCGAGCGAGGCGGCCCCGATGCCTGCCGCCTTCGCCACGGCCCCCTCCAGCCCGAGCTGCGGGTCGCGACGAAGGGTCGTCGCAACCAGCCGCACACGCGCCGCAAGGGCGAGGTGGGGATCGCCATCCCCACCCAGAATCACCAAGGCGTCCTCGGAACGTCGCTCCACGAGGGCCCGGGCAGCGAGCAGTCGGCGGCGCTCGCCGGCCAGCTCGCGCGCAGCCACCGTGCCCGTCCGAGCCGCGTTCCGCTCGAAGGCCAGGTTCGCCTCGATGAAGCGGCCCAGCGCGGCCTCCGCAGCCCCCAGCACCTCGAGATCGGCGTGTGGTGCCTCACTGGCCGACCGGCGCAGCCGCTCTGCCGCCCGGCTCGCTTCTCCCCGTGCCAGATCCTCGCGCGCCAGCAGATTGCGCGCGGCCCCACCCGCCCCTCCCTCCGTGCCCGCCAGCTCCTCGAGCGAAGAGGAGCCTCTTCCACGAGCGAGGAGCGCCAGGCCCAGCCGGGCCCCGCCGTGATCCGCCCGCGCCTTTGCCAGCGCGGCGTACAGCTCCCCGGCTCGTGTGCCATCTGCCTCGGCATGGGCCAGACGGGCACGAGCATAGAGGGCTCGCGGTTCGCTCCTCGAAGACAGTGCCAGAACGAGCTTCGCGAAAGCTGGTCGCTGCTGCTCGAGGAGCGCGTGCCCGAGCAACCCCAGAGCCGCCTGTCGCGTGCTCCGCGACCACGCTGCACGTATCAGTGGAGCCGCCCGCGGGGTGCCGGCAGCCAGGCACGCCGCGCCGTTCAGGAGCGCAGCTTCGGCGCCGCGAGCCCTGGCCGCGAATCGGGCCGCATCCTCGAAGCGCTCCTCGGCCAGAGCGAGACGGGCCAGGTCGTAGCGCGCCATCCGGCCCGCCCACTTCACGATCCGGCCCTCGAGGTAGTGCTCGTGGAGCTGGGCAGCCCTCTCCCGCCTTCCCTCGAGAAAGGCGATATGCCCCAACAGCGCCTTGCCCTCCCGCTCCGAGCCATAGAGCTCCAAGCTCTCGGCGGCGGTGGCCAGAGCATCGCGGCGCTCTCGAGGCGAGCTCTGCGCGCGCAAGACCAGCA
>JACRCT010001283.1 GCA_016218885.1 Deltaproteobacteria bacterium
AGGTAGCAGCCGATCTCCTGGCGGCCATCGCCCCAACCTGCATCGTCGAGCGCCTTCTTCATGGCCACTGCCGCCAGATGCGCCGCGCGCGACATCAGGCGGCGCGCCTTGGCGTCGGCCACCTCGTCTGCGGCGGCGATCGCCGGCACCTCCGAGGCCGGCGTGCCCGGGTGGGAGCGGGCCAGCTGCTCGGAGGCCCGGGGCGTGAGGCGGCGCTCGAGCAGCGCCTGGCCCAAGCCACGCCAGCCGACCCCGAAGGCGCTCACCGCAGAAACCCCGATCACCGCCGCTGGCGCGAGCCCGTCCATGTGCCGCTCGTCATAGCACGACCTCTCCGAGCCTCCGCGATCAGGGCAAGGGCGGCCGGACGACGCCAGGACTAAGGAAGAAAGACCAAGAACGGACCAGGCACGGCGGCTTCGTGGTCGTGAGGCTGCGTTCGGTGCCTACCAGCCGATGCCGACATTGAGGGTCAGCTCGGTGGGGTAGTACCGGTGGACCTGCGACGAGCCGTTGCCGTTCTCGTAGTCGTAGGTGGTGCGCTTGAGGGCGATCACGTTCTGGGCGACGCGCAGATCGGCGTAGATGCGGCTCGAGGACTCGCGCATGAACATCAGACCGGCCTGCGCGTAGGGCGCCAGCCCCAAGCCTCCGTCCATGCCGTCGCCGAAGTGCAGCCGCGGGATGACGCCGCCCCCGACATAGGGCGAGATGCTGGTGTGCGTCAGGTAGTAGCTCGCGCCGAGCTCGGCGTAGATGCCGCTGAGGCCGCTGCGTTCCTCTGAAGAGTCCCCCGAGACGAACGCGCCGGCGCCGACCTCGAGGAAGTAGTCGCGGCCCTCCAGCCGACCGTCGAAGCCCAGGCTGAGCGAAGGCTCGATATCGGCGACCGGATAGGTGAAGCCGGTGCGCAGCCCCAGGACCTTCTCCGCGAACAGCCGGTTGCCTCGCGTGGCCTCCTTCCTCGTCACGTTGTCCAGCGTCAGCGTCTGCTCGGGGGGAACCTTCTCGGCGAGCGAGCGAGCCAGGCGGTTTGCGACCTCGGGCAGGTCGTCCATCGAGAGGGCCGTCATCTGGGCCGAGTACAGCTGCTCCCCGCTCGCCAGGCGGCGGCTGACGCTGATCAGGATCTTCGTCTCCAGCGCGACGCAGGTGCCCTCGAGGTACTCGGAGACTCCCAGCGCCTTGGCAGCCGCCGGCAGGCTCGCCTCCCTGGTCGCGTCGGCGGTCTCGGCAGGCGCCAGCACCTGCTTGCCAGAGACCTTCGCGTACTCGCTGGCGAGGATCGCGCCGATCGCGTCCGCCTGGGAGGGCGTGAGGTTGACGACCTTCTGGGGGAAGACGGCAACCTCGGTAGCATGGGCCACGGTGGAGCCGCAAAGGACGGCACAGGTGACTGCGAAGGCTCGAAGCAGGGGGTGCATGTTCTCTCCTGTTGTCGTGTCGTGTGCGCGCCCCTCCATGCGCCCCCAATGCCAAGAGTGAACCTGCTGTGTTATCGGGAGGTTGCGCCGCGTCGAACCCGGAAGGCTGTTGAACGCTCAACGGGAGTGACCAAAACCAGAAAGACCGCGGGCACGGTGGGCGCGGGCGCTTGCGAAGAGGGTGGAGTCCGGGGCAGCCGGCGGCGGTTGACGCTCTCGAAGGCCGGTCGGCATGATGCCCGCCTTCCGGGAGGTTCCATGAAGTGCACGAGCTGCGGCGCCGCGCCCAAGCGCCCCGACCGTCCCCATGTGTACTTGAAGCAGGAGCCGATCTCCTGCGCGGGCTGCGGCGCCCGCGTGCAGGCGCGCACGGTGCTCAAGGGAGGTGAGGTCTTCCGCCTGCAGCACTGCGCCGCTTGTGGGACCTCGGAGGAGCGCGTCGGCGGCGATGCTTCGAGCTACCTCGCGGACTTCATGGCCCAGGGGCGCGCCGAAGGCTCGGGCGCCCGGATGCTCAAGACCACCACCGCAGCCTGCCCCACCTGCCTCGACCTGATCGATGCCAAGGTCCTGGTGCGCGGCGGGAAGGTGTTCTTCGACAAGGCGTGTCCGCGCTGCGGCCCATCGGTGGCGCTGGTGAGCGAGGACGCCGACTGGTACGTCGGGGCCTATGCCTATTCCCGGGCCGGGAGCCAGCCGCTGGTGCAGGCGACGAGCGTCATCCGCGGATGCCCCGAGGACTGCGGGCTGTGCCCGGACCATGAGCAGCACACCTGCGTCCCGATCGTGGAGATCACCGATCACTGCAACCTGGCGTGCCCCATCTGCATCGCCGACAACGCCCAGGGGCACCACCTGCCTCTGGAGCGCTTCCGGCGCATCGTCGACGGGCTGGTCGCCAGCGAAGGGCAGCTCGAGACCCTCGCGCTCTCCGGAGGCGAGCCCACCAGCCACCCACAGCTGCTGGAGCTCATCGACGAGGCCACGCGGCCGCAGATCGGCCGGGTGGTGCTCCTCACCAACGGCATCCGGCTGGGTCAGGACCGCGCTCTTGCCCAGAAGCTCAAACAGAAGGGCGCCTACGTCACTCTGCAGCTCGACGGCTTCACCGCGCAGGCTCACACCCGGCTGCGTGGGCGGGATCTGACTGCCCAGAAGGAGGCGGCCCTCGCGGCTCTCGAGGAGCTGCAGATCCCCACTCAGCTCCTGATGACGGTGGCGCGGGGCGTGAACGAAGCCGAGCTGGGAAAGATGGTGGAGCTGCTGCTTTCGAAGGAGCACATCCTCTCGCTCAACGTGCAGCCCATCACCTTCAGCGGGCGCGGCGGCGGCACCTTCCCCGCCGATCCGATGGACCGCATCACCGTCCCCGGTGTCCTCAAGGCGATCGAGGCGCAGACCGGTGGCAAGGTGGCGCTGAGCGACTTCAGCCCGTTGCCATGCCCGAGCCCGCACTGCGTGGCGCTGACCTACCTGCTCAAGCTGCAAGACGGCAGCTTCGTTCCGTTCTCGCGCTTCGCCGACCTGCGCAAGCACGGAGGCCTGCTGCGAAACTCCGCGAGCCTGCCGGCGCTCCCCGAGATCGAGCAGGCCCTGCAGGACGTGATCTACGACCTGTTCGCGCGCCAGGACGAGGTGCCGCAGGGCCGAGGCATCCTCGGGGCGCTGCGGAGGGCGGTGGACGTGATGTTTCCGTCGCAGGCGCTGGCCTTCCGCGAGGCGCTGCGCCAGGGCGAACGGCAGGCCAAGTCGATCTTCGTGCACCACTACATGGACGCCTACGACTTCGACCTGGAGCGGCTGCGCAAGTGCTGCAACCACTACCCGCTGGCCGACGGACGCTTGATGCCGGCGTGCGGCTTCAACCTCTTCCATCGCGGCGCGGCCAAGGGGCCGAGCACGCCGCGTGCGAGCTTCGCCCGCGTGCCGGGGACTTAGGAGCTGATCGATGGGTGGCCTGCTCGACGGGCGCGTGGCGTTGGTGACCGGAGGCTCCCGGGGGCTGGGCCGGGCCATCTGCCGGACCCTGGCGCGCGAGGGGGCAAAGGTGGCCTTCAACTACCTGCGCTCCACCAAGGAGGCCGAGGAGCTGGTGGCACAGCTGCGTGCGAGCGGCGCCCAGGCCTTCGCCTACCAGGTCTCGGTGCTCGACAAGAAGGGCCTGTGGG
>JACRCT010001284.1 GCA_016218885.1 Deltaproteobacteria bacterium
CCAGCGCGCGGCCTACGATGAGGCGGACTTGGCTTTCGCGGAGGAGATCGCCCGTCGCGCCGCCTTGGCTGTCGACAACGCGCGGCTCTTTCGCAACGCCCGTGAGGCAGAGGAGGAGAGCCGCCGCAGCGCAGCTCGGCTGCGGGTGCTGGCAGAGGCCTCGCAGCTGTTCGCCGAAGCCAAGCTCGACCTCCCTCGCGTGCTCGACGCCGTCGCCCGCCATGCTGCCCGTGCGCTCGGCGATGGCGCAGCGGTGCTCCTGCCCAACCCGGATGTGCACGGCGCCCTCGTGCCGGCTGCCGTCTACGCCCTGGGGATGACGGGTGACCCCAATGCCGGCTCCGAGCCGGCGGCGCGGGCCCTGGCCAGCCTGGATCTGCCTTGGCCTGAGCTTCCGGCCGATGCCCTGGAGAGCGGGCAGCTGCATGAGCGCTGCCCCTTTCTGGCGTCAGCCTGTCCTGGGCCCTTGCTGCTCGCGCCCCTGGCCACCAAGGGGCGGCCCTTCGGAGGCCTCGCCGTCTGGCGGCGGTCGAGCGAGAGGCCCTTCACCTCGGATGATCAGGCCCTGCTCGAGGATCTGGCCAGCCGGGCGGCGCTGGCCATCGAGAACGCCCGGCTCTACCGGCAGGCGACCGAAGCCGTGAACGTGCGCGATGGGTTCCTCTCCGTGGCCGGGCACGAGCTCAAGACGCCGCTCACCGCCCACCAGCTCCAGATGCGCGTCCTGCTCCGAGAGGCCCAGGCCGAGCCCGTCGCCGAGCGGGTGGCCAAGGTGGACCGGCAATGCAAGCGGCTGGCGACGCTGGTGGACGAGCTGCTGGACGTCTCGCGCATCACCGCCGGGCGCCTGCGCCTCGAGAGGGAGGAGCTCGATCTGGCGGTCCTGGTCCGCGAGAGCGTTACGGGCCTGGCCGATGACCTCGGCCGCGCCGATTGCGAGGTCTGCATCGTCGCGCACGCCCCGGTCGTCGGCTGCTGGGATCGGCTGCGCGTCGAGCAGGTGGTCACCAACCTGCTGACGAACGCCATGAAGTACGGCTGTGGCAAGCCGATCCACATCACGGTGACGGGCACCCAGGGCTCGGCTCGGCTGGAGGTGCGCGATCGGGGCATCGGCATCGCCCCCGAGGACCAGGCGCGCATCTTTGCCCGCTTCGAGCGCGCGGTCTCGTCGCGGCACTTCGGCGGGCTCGGGCTGGGGCTGTGGATCGCCCGGCAGGTGGTCGAGGCCCACGGAGGCGTCATCTTCGTCTCCAGCCGTACGGGGGAGGGAGCCACCTTCACAGTCGAGTTGCCGCGGACCCCTGAGAGCGTCGTGCTGAGCGCCGCCGCTCTTACGCAGGACTCGAAGCTGGGATAGCGGGCCAGCCCGCCGACAGAGCAGGGCACCTTGGTCCCTTCGTCAGGAATCCTGCGCAAGATGGAAGAGACCTGAAACCCGAGGTCTCTGGGGCCTGAAGCCGCCGCCGACACCGGTGTTGGTTCCGGCTCGGCCGGCTTAGGGTCAGGCGCTGGCGTTTCCCGGTCCCCAGCGCCCCTTGGCCAGGGCTGCCGTTACTGGGGTGGCCTTTCCGGCGAGCCCGCGCTCGAAGGATGCGAGGCTGCCGAAGCATGGACGACGGAAGGGCCATTCGCTGAGATCGACCTTCGCCGCCAGACGCTCTGCTTCGCGGCGCAGCGTCGTCGAATCGCGGTGGGCGTGACGGGCGTAGCTGTCCAGGAACTGGTCCACCAGGGCCCCGTGATCTCCCAGGGCGAGCACGCGCGAGGCGGCGAAGAGCACGTACGAGTCGTCGAGCGCGAGCAGGGAGAAGAAGCTGAGGAGGGCCTCGGGGTGGTTGGGGCGCAGGTGGAGCGAATGCAGGAAGCAGTGGATGGCGCGCGCCGCATCTTTCCCGCGCTTGTAGGCCACGCCCATGTCCGACAGGGGGCCTGCGGCCCAGGGGCGCAGCTGACCGTCCTCGTTGGTGCTCGCACGGACCGCTGCGCGATAGCACGCGATAGCCTCCTCGAGCTTCTCGCAGGCACGGTGGCAGCGGCCAAGAAGGTGGTGGGCCGAAGGCGGCGAGTTTGGCCTTCGAGCGGGGTGAGCGAGGCGGGCTGCGCCGGACACGGCATCTCCGCGGGCGAGGTCGGCGTAGGCCGCGGCGACCTCCCCGGTCCAGTCATGGCGCAGGCCTTCGCAAAAGGGGGCGAGGTCAATCACCGGTCCGCCGTCGAGCTGCTGCACCCGGGCGGCGCATTCGCCGCTGCCTCGCGCCAAGCGCGACCGCTCCTTCTCCGACACGGGAATCGACCACGTGCCGAGGTTGCGGTCGGGAACATCGAGGCAGAAGGCGAGACCGCCCGAGGTCATCGGGCGGACGGAGAGCTCGACGAACATGTGATCGAGCTGCGGGCGAACGCGGAGCAGATCACGTACGTGGAAGGTGAAGCGCGGGGGCGCTCCTGCCCGCTGCCGTTCCGGCCACTCGCATTCGCCGCCGGCGTACTGCTCGACGAACGGCATCTCAACCTCCGGCCAGGAAGCTTAGCACCCTGCCAGCCGCTTCATATCGGGGCCTGCTCTTCAGCTCATGAAGGCAGTCCGTGGCAGCGCTTGTACTTCTTGCCGCTGCCGCAGGGGCAGCGGTCGTTGGGCCCGGCGCGCGGAGCGGGCAGGGCGACGCCGGCACGGCCGGCTGCGGCGATGGAGCGGGCGGAGGAGGGCTGGCGCAGGGCCTCCTCATAGCGGCGGAAGAACTGCTGGGAGGCAGGCACGTCGCGCAGGGCCTCGTGGACAGCGCCGGCCTTGAGCAGCACCAGCGGGTCCTCGCCGTGGCGATCGAGCAGAGCGGCGATCTCCGTGCGGGCCTCGTCGCCGCGGCCGAGGCGGGAGAGGATCTCCGCGCGCTCGGCGCGCATCGCCTTCTCGTCGCCCAGCCGTGCGAAGGCCTCGCACAGCCCCGGGGCCTCGGCCTCGTCGGCGGTGCCCAGGAGCGCTGCGGGCATCTCGATCATCCAGCCCACGAGATCGCTGCCGGACTCCCGGGACACCGCCTCGAAGAAGGGGCGGTCGGGCTTTCCGTCGGGGAGACAGGCCCAGACAAGGCGTTGGGCGGCCTTGAGCCATAGAGAAGGGCGGGAGGGGCGGACCTCCGCCTCCTCGAGGAGCTCGTCGACCTGGTCGGCGACGACCTCCGGGGCGCGCGAGTCGGGGAGCAGGCGCCGCCACAGGTCGCGAGCCGCCAGGGTGGGAAGGTCGCGCCACTTGCCCTGGGCGGTGGAGAGCGCCTGCCAGGATTCGCCCAGGGCGGTGGGGGAGCCGGCGATGAGCGCCTTCTCGCGAAAGGAGGCCTCGTCGAGGCAGATGCCGAAGCGAGCCAGACTCTCGAAGAGCTGGGCGTCGGTCCATTCGCGGAAGCCGTCATAGCGCCAGCCCAGGCCTTGCTCGCGCTGCTGATCGGCAGAAGCCAGGAGGCGGCGCTCGGTTTCGGACTGGGGTCCGCGGTGGCGGATCTTGCGCATCTGCCGACGGGCGGTCTTGAAGAGGTGGGCCGGAGTAGTCATGGGGGCTGAGGAAGCTATCACGGGACAGCTGCTATCATCGCGCGCGGAGAGCACCTATGCCCCTCGACATCGACTTCTCGCGCTATCCAGTGCTCGTGGTGGACGACGAGAAGGACAACCTGGACATCATCCGCTTCAATTTCCGCAAGGTGCACCCGCTGCACTTCGCCAGTGGAGGCGAGGAGGCGCTGGAGGTCCTGAAGAGGGAGGACGTGGCCTGCATCGTGTCGGACCAGCGGATGCCGGGGATGACGGGCATCGAGCTGCTGAAGTCGGCGCGGGAGATACGGCGGGACCCCGTGAACGTGCTCCTCACGGCGTACGCCGACCTGCCCGTTCTGACCGAAGCCTTGAACCAGGGGCTGGCGTACCGGTACGTGGGCAAGCCGTGGAGCTCGGAGGAGCTGGGGCACGCCATCCGCGGGGCGGTGGAGCGCTTCCACCTGGTGCGCGAGAACCGGCGCCTGCTGGAGCTGACGCAGGCCCACAACGTCGCGCTGCAGAGCGAGGTGAGCGAGGCCTTCAACTTCGGGGAGATC
>JACRCT010001285.1 GCA_016218885.1 Deltaproteobacteria bacterium
CCGCGGGCTGGCGGCGGCCAGCACCGGCTCTGCCGGGAATTCGGCGGCGACCGGACAGAGCTCGCGCAGCCGTGCCGTGCCCAGGCGGAGGCAGTCCTCGACCACCGGCGGTACCTCACAGGGGCCCGGCTCTCCCGGCTCGCCGCGGGCGAAGTCCTTCAGGCTCGCCACCGTCTGCTGGATGCGTAGAACGCCCTCCAACGTGTCCTCGAGCATCTCCGCGACCTCGGGGTCACGAAGGTCGCTGTCGGCTTCCCGGACCCTCCGGCGGAGCTGATCGACGTTGCTCCTCACGCATGCCAGCGGGTTATTGATCTCGTGGGCGACGCCGGCCGCGAGCCTTCCCACCAGGGCCATGCGGTGCGAGAGCAGGTTGCGCCGCTCCGCCTCCTCGACCCGTTGGCGCTCATGCTCCAGGTGCTCCTCGGCGGCGCGCATGCGGCGGAAGAAGCCAGCGATGAGCGCCAGCACGGCGACCATCGGTCCCGCGCTCGCCATGGCGATCGTGAGCGACACGTCGGGCAATTCGGACAGCAGCCAGGGTGCGGTCAGCGCGAAGGTCGTCGCGTTCGCCGCCGACAGCAAAGGGTCTCCCCGGGTCAGCAGGATCAAGGCGTAGGGGATGATGATGACCCAGTGCAGGTAGAGGTCGAACGCCCGACCTGAAATCAGGACGATGGCGACGGTGAAGCCGTAGGTGACCACGATGGCCAGCAGCCCGAGCAGCCGCTCGTCGTGACGGCTTCGGCTGCGCCCCATCATCCACGCGATCGCCAGGAAGCAGGCTGCCCAGCCGAGCCGGCACCAGATCAGCGCGGAGGTGAGGCGGCCGATCAGAAACGCGTCGACGGGGATGCAGGACGCGACGAGAAGCCCGCTCAGCGCGAGGGCGACCACGGTCTCCTGTCGCACGGGCCTTACCGGCAAGGCCGGTGTGGGGTGCTCCGTGAGGGCTGATCGTGATCTCGACATGCGAGGCCTTGGAGACAGCGCTGCCAGCAAGCATTGTCGCACCCTGGTGCCGGGCAGCGAGTTTCCTCCCTCGAGACCAGGCGTCCGCCCGCCAGGTCCCGCGATTGGCCCGTGCGGCCGAGCACGGTTGCCTGCTTCCTCCCGCTCTCGCAAAGGGCGGAGGGGTCAAGGTGTCGCCAGCCGTCGTGGTGGCGACTCGCGTCAGGAATCCGAAGTCGCCACGCGTGTGCTCACGTCGAAGCAGAAGGTGGCGTCGGCCTCGAAGCCCATGGCCGGCACGGCGCCGGTGAGCGAGCCCTGGAGGAGGAGCTTTCCGTCGCGGACGTAGGGAGCGACGTCCTTGGGCGGGTCGCAGGGCATGGTCAGCGTGCTGCCCGGGTCGGCCGACCGGGTGTAGGTCGAGAGCACGAACGGGGTGCTGTCCAGCACCGCCGCGAGCTGCGCGCTCTGGACGAACGAGAGACTGGCGCCGTCCTTGGCGTGCAGCTCGAAGGAGACCAGCAAGACGCTCGACTCGTTCCCGGAGGACAGCACCGACTCGTCCAGGGGCACCTCGAAGGTCTGGCGCACCGTTCGGGCGTTGGGCGAGGGCAGAGAGTAGGGAAGGGTGAGCTCGTCGAGGCCGGGGATGTGGACGTTGACGAGGGTCACGCAGGCGTTGGGGGCCTCGGCCTCGAAGGACAGGAAGTCGCCGCATCCCGCCGAGCCCAGGGCCGCCGCCGCGATCGCCAGGAGCCGTCGCACGTCGCCTCCCTCAGAAGTACAAGAGCATGCCCAGCTTCGCTGACGGGATGGTCAGCTCGACGTGGACCTCGCCGGGATCGAGATAGGCCGAACCTGACAGCTGCTGCACGGTGCCCTGCAGGGTCGCATCGACTCGGCTGAGCCCGCCACGCAGGTAGACGACGAATCGGTCCGGCGCCCCAAGCTCCAGGCCGAGGTGGCCGGAATAGAAAGAGTAGGAGACGCGCTCCAGCATGCCCTCGGGCATCTCGGCTTCGGAGAGGATGGCCTGGAGCGTGCCGTTCAGGTCGCCCTCGAAGAGGTGCCCGGCCTCGAACCCAAGGGTGGGCGTCACGTAGAAGCGGAAGGGGATCAGGGTGAGCCCGCCGCGGATCCCAGCCGCCGCGGTGTTGGTCACGACGCCGAAGTTCGCTCGCAGGAAGTACCAGGGCCGGAAGAGCAGCGAGCCGCCGAAGCCCTCCGGTAGGCCGGCGTCGATCTGCGCGCCGAACCACGGCTGGCGCTCCTCGGTGGGGGTGCGGCCGTCGGACTCACCCGAGACCTCCATCGCGGAGGTGGCAGCTCCGTCCACGGACTCGAAGGAGGAGATGGGCTCGAAGGTGAGGAGCGGGGTGCCGATCGGCGGGATTGAGCTGATCGAGGGAGAGAGAGGTGGCGGCGGAAGGAGCGGCGTCCCCACAGGCGGCGTGGCGGTCAGAGCGGCCAGTGCCAACGCCTGGAGGAAGGACACGGTGCGGCGCTCCTTTCATTCAAGCTCGTGGCGTGCCTCCCTCGTGACATTCAGGCGTCGTGCCCAGCGGGCCCGGTGGGGCAAGTGCGTGAAGTCGCTGGAGACGCTCCATGCGGGTCGTGTCGCAGGGCATGGAAAACCGTGGCCCGCCATGCAAATGCGAGCCCTACATGGCGCCGCCCATGCTGTCTGATTCACCCCATGTCCGACCTGTCGACCCTGCCCAGGAAGGCGATGCCTGCAACAAGTGCGTCGCTCAGATGGACCGGACTGGGGGCGTGCGCTGCGTGTGCGTGAGCCGAATCCGGACCTGGCCGCAGCCCGAGCGCGATACGGGCGGGCTCCTACTCGGGAACCGACCTGTCCGATGGGCCCGAGGCCGCTGCCTCGGCGCTCTCTCGGCCGGCTCGCAGCGGTTCGAGAAGGCCTGCCCGCTCCTTGAGCCGCAGGATCCGAAGCACGCTCTCGTCCACGCGAGGGGCGAGCTCGGGTCGGGCCTGGAGCAGCTCCACCAGCACCTTGTGGACGTTCATGCCCTTGTCCCAGTCGAAGGGCGCGGTGGTGAGCAGGATGTCGTTGCCGGCCAGGAACGCCCTGCGCACCACCTCCTCGAGGTCGCCCCCGGTGGATTCGGCGAGCGTCTGCACCGACAGATCGTCGGTGACGGTCAGCCATCCGTTGCGGTGGGCGATAGCGACCAGCTCCGGCGAGAGGATCGCCGGGAGCCCGCCGTAGGAGGTGAAGCCGAGGTTGGCGAGCATGACCCCGGGCAGGGCCTGGCCGGTCAAGGTGAAAGCGCTCAGCTGGCGCTGCAC
>JACRCT010001286.1 GCA_016218885.1 Deltaproteobacteria bacterium
GAACACCGGCATCAGGTCGAAGAACAGGGTGCGGTCGTCGGCGGTGTCCACCGTCAGGAGCCGCCCCCGGGCCTTGTCGTCGAGCCGCTCGTGCAGGGCCTGGAGGTTGGTGGTCTTTCCGGACAGGCCCGGCCCGTAATAGACGAGCTTGATCGTGAGCTCGCGGGCTGCGTGATTGAACTGGACCATACGGTGGAGTGGGCCGGGACTTGCGAGAGAGGGCCGAAGTCTATGACGAAGCGCGCACTGCCGCCAGGGATAGCGGGGCCAGGTTCCGAATTCGAATTCGCGCCGTGGCCAGCCTGGACGCACCGACTGCGCGCTGAGCAGGCAAGGGCCTCCCGGACGAGGAGTCCAAGCCAGTGATCACGGCCACTTGGGGCCCCGGAGTTCTATACGTATAGAACTCTGGCCGGCTGCCCAGGCAGGCTCCAGGCAAGGCCTTGGACCTTGGCGAACCGGGAGCCTGAAGACGCCTGTTCTGGCGCCTGGGGACAGGAGCCCTCCGCCTGCACCCTCGATGGTTCCGGCTCGGCCGGCCTAGGACGAAGCGCGCACTGCCTCGGGGATGCCCAGCTCCTTCTCCGAGCCTGGTCTTGGCCAGCGACCTCGGCGGGGCGCAGGCGCTCGCGCTGGTCGAGTCCCTGCTGGGCGACTGGGCCCACCTCCACGAGGCGGTCCGTCCCTGGCACCGCCGGGTCGGGTTCGCGCAGCATGACCTTCGCGGCCTCGGAGGCTCCTCCTCCAGCAAACCGGGCGACCTCGCTCACGGGCAGGTCGCCGAGTCCGTGCAACCGCCGCCAATCGAGCGTGCCTCGAGCGCCGCCAGCGCCCTCCGGGCACGGGCGAGGGCTGGGAAGTCGGCGATGAGGCGGCGGTATTCCGCGAGAGCCTCCTCTCGGTGACCGCCCATGTCGAGGGCGCGGGCCAGGTTGAAGCGGAGGTCCGCAGAGGTCGGAGCGCCTTCCGCCGCGGCGCGCGCGAATGGCAGCGCCTCCTCGGCGCGACCGAGCTGGAGCAAGGCGGACGCCAAGTTGCCTTCGGCGATCACCCGGTCCGCGTCCCGGCCGCGCCAGTCGCCCAGGAGCGCCTCTCGAAGCAGCGACGCGGCCGGATCGGGCTCGCTGCGCATCAACGCGAGGAAACCCAGCTGCGCCTGGCAAGGCGCGAAGCCGGGCACCCGGGCGAGCGCCTGCCGGGCATAGAGCTCGGCCTTGGCCAGGTCGTTCATCGCGAGCGCCGTGTTCGCCGCGCCGTAGAGCAGGTCGGCGTTGTTCGGATCTCGCGCGAGCCCACGATCGACCGTCCCGAGCGCCTCCTCGGAGGTTGCACGCCCAAAGGGGACCAGCTTCGCCAAAGCCCTTCCCTGGTTCGCGTGGTGATAGGCGTTCTGGGGAACCAGCTCCACGGCCTTGCGGAATGCTCGACGCGCGGCTTCCAGGGCTTCGAGCCTTCGCGGCGGCTCCTTCGCGACATCGGCGGCCGCCTCGGCGGCGATCCCGAGCTTGGCGAGGCAGAAGTCATCATCCGGTGCGAGCGAGGTGGACCACGCGAGGCTGGCCACCGCCGCCTCCGGCTGGAGCGGGGTCTGCTGAATGCCCTGTCGGCAGAAGAAGTCCGCGCGCAGCGGCTTCACGATCCCCCGCGCGATCGCGAGCGACGTGGCCAGCGCCACCAAGCCCCAGGCCCCCGCCTTGAGCCAACGAGGGCGCGAGGGCCGCGTCGTCGATCTCGGGTCCGGTTGTAGCCCGGCAGACTCGGCCCTCGTCGTCAACGGCCCACCCGCGAGGCCCGTCGCGATGGAGGCGAGGAGGGAGACTCCGAGAAGAATGCTGGTGGCGAGCAGGAGCCTGAGCGGCGCCGCAAGCCCCTGAAGCACCAGGACCGCGAGCGCGATGGATCCTCCCAGCCCCAGGAGAACTGCGGCGCGCCTGCCGTCCACTGACGGGCGCTCGTCCCGTCCCGTCCCCGACTCGAAGGCGAGACGGGAGAGGCACGCAGCGAAGGTGACGAACAGGGAGGCGGTGGCCACCACCGAGAAGTCGATCGCCGCCTGGCAACAGAAGCCGGCGAGTCCCGCGATGATCGCCGCCACGAGCGGCCGCTCACCCGGCGCCGACCTCCTCCACGCGCGCATGCCCGCCCACACGAGGCTCGCCAGCAGAGACGCGAGCGCGACTGCGCCAAGGCCCCCCTGGGTCGCCAAGACCTGCAACGGCTCGCTGTGCGCTCTGGCCGGGGTCTGCCCCCACTCCCCAAGCCCTCTCCCTACGCCGCCGACCCAATTGGCGACGTCCCGGTGCTTGAGAAAGGCGAGCTGGAAGGTGTCGAGCCCGCTCCCGGTCCAGGGGTGCTCGCGGAAGATCGCGCCGGCCGCCTCCCAGTAGAACGCCCGCGAGGACTCCCCGAATCGATGGAGGCGCTCGAGCACGCCTCCGTGGAAGCGCGAGCCGCCCGACAGAAACGGGACCATGATCGCGGCCGCCACGATCCCGAGGAAGGCCGGCCCGAGGCGCATCGCCTGCCGGGGACGAGCGACGGCCCCGAGCGCTGCCAAGGCGAGCAGGCTGGCACAGCCCGCGATCCACGCTCCTCGCGAGAGAGTCAGGACGACGGCTCCCACCTGCACGATCAGCACGTAGCCGGCCACCAGCGCGCCGGGCCGCCGCCGCGCCCGCACCTGCTCCATCGAGACGACAGCGGAGACGGGCATCGTCATGGCGAGGTAGCCGCCGAGATGGTTGGCGTGCCCAAGCGTCGCGAAGGGCCGGAGCACGCCTGCGACGAGAGAGGCTCCCTGCCACCGGATCGGATCGAGCCCCGCCGCCTGGAGGCATGCGTAGGTGCCGAGATAGCCGCCGGCCACGAAGGGGACCACCAGCAGCGCCTTGGCTCTCAAACCCGAGCCGAGCACGACCCGGGTCGCGAAGAACAGCGCGGTGAGGGCGCCGATGGTCGTGAGCCCCCCCAGGGAGCTGCGCGCCCCGAAGAGCGAGACTCGAGGCGCGATCGACGCGAGGGTGGAGACGATCGCGGAGGCGCAGAAGAGCAGAGCGGCGAGCGCCACCGGATCGCGACGGAGGCGAGACGCCCAGCTTCGCAGCGCCTCCGCGAACGGGACCGCCCCCTCGCTGACGGCCCTCCCGAGTCCAGCGCCGGCGAGGAGGAGCACCGTGAGGAAGAGAAGCGAGACCTTGGGAGGCTCGAAGTGGTCGACGGTCCCGTCCCAGAAGACCAACGGCGACAGTAGGAGGTGCGCGATCACCAGGATTGCCGGGAGGGCCCGCCATGCCCACTCGATGCGCTGTTCCCAGCGGTCTCGCGCTCCTCCCCTCACGTGAGGCTCACTCGACGATCACGGTGACGAACGCGCTCTTCGTGTCGTCGGGCTTGGCGACAGCCTCGATGTAGCTGATCCCAGGCGTGGTGGGCGCGGAGTAGTAGATAGCGGACGCATCGCCCGAGGCCGCCTGGAGCGTCCCACCGGAGCCCTCGGCGACGTTCCACTCGATCCTGTGGGCGTCACTGGACGAGGGCGTGTCGCCCCAGATCCTCGAGTCGAGGAGGGTGCGGCTGCCGGGCCCGACCGGCGCCAGTGCGGGGTTGACCGAGACCGACACGACAGGGGTCGTCGTGACGATGATGGGAACGGTCGTGCTGACGCTCGGATCGGACTTGAGGGCGACCTTCAGGTGATATCCGCCGGCCGTGCCAGGCGCGGTGTAGTTGCCCATCGCGTCCACGGAGCCGCCCGCGCTGCCCTCGAGGATGCTCCACGAGAGGTTGAAGAACGGGTCCTGCACGCCGAAGGCGGTGAAGGTCTGCTGCGACTCCGCCTCGATCGTCGGGGCGACGGGATACACCGAGATCGCGTTGCCGACACTGCCTCCGTCGGGCGAGTTTCCGAGGTCCATCTCGCTCTCGCAGCCGACCAGGGCGGCGGCCAGCAGAACGGTCCCTAGCAGTCGCTTCATCGGGCTCCACCTCTTGAGGAGTTGTTGGTTGACGGCGCTTGTATTGCCACGAGCCGGCCGAGTCTGTCATCTTCGCCGCCGAATCGCGCAACAGGGTTTTAGCCCCGGACAGCACGCCATGAGCTGGTCTTTCCCGACCTAGAGACCCGGCGAGAATGGCCGGTACGCTCTGGGCAGGGAACCGCCAGCGGTATCGTGTGAGCGGTCGTCGCCAAGGAGAAGAGGTCCGCCTGAGTTCGCGGGCGAGCCGGCGTGGGGCAAGTTGCCGCCGCGGGCGCATTGCGGAAGAGGGAGCCCACTGAATCTCGTGGCTGCACGTGGATCCACGAGCCGTGGGGCAAGTTGCCGTCGCCGGCCATCGCGAAGGACGCAGCCCTCCGAGTCTCGTGGCTGCACGTGGATCCACGAGCCGTGGGGCAAGTTGCCGCCGCGGGCCATCGCGAAGGTCGGAGCCCTCCGAATCTCGTGGCTGCACGTGGATCCACGAGCCGTGGGGCAAGTTGCCGCCGCCGGCCATCGCCGAGAACGGAGCCCTCTGAATCTCGTGGCTGCACGTGGATCCACGAGCCGTGGGGCAAGTTGCCGCCGCGGGCCATCGCGAAGGTCGGAGGCCTCCGAATCTC
>JACRCT010001287.1 GCA_016218885.1 Deltaproteobacteria bacterium
GATCTCGAGATCGTCGTAGAGCTTACGCGCGGCGTCGTAGGCAGCCTTGCCCTCCGCCGCCTTGCTCGCGCGGATCTTGTCGGCTGCCGGGTCGAGCAGGCTCGCCAGAGGAGTCAGCACCTGGCGCCCGACTTGCCCCACCGCGCGCTCACCAAGAAAGGACAGATGGGCGGCGGCCCAGGCGGAGGCATCGTCGGCCCCCATCGCCACCACGGCGATCGACGGGGGCCCCACCGGCTTCGCGGGCACCTCGACCCTGGGAGCCGCGGCCCAGGCCGGCGGCGCGGCCAGGGCGCCGACCAGGAAGGCCGCCACGGCTCTGCTCAAGGGGCCCCGGATGAAGGGCAGGTGCTCGATCTCGGCGCTCATGGGACGCGCGCAGGTGGGCTCCCGGCAGAAGAGGGAGCGGTCGCCTTGAAGATCTGCCAGGTGCGCAGGTAGTCGAGGGCGGTCTTGAGCAGCTCGTCCTCGCCAGGCTTCGACTCGGGCACCACCACGCTCGCCTCCTCAGGGGAGGGCTTGCTGGCGGGCTTGCCGTCTTCGGAGCGGAAGTGGTTGCGCAGGTCGACCTCGCGCGGTCCGCCGTCCTCGGCGGTCTTGACCGCCACGTCCGGCTGGATGCCCTTCTCCTGGATGCTGCGGCCCTTGGGCGTGTAGTAGCGGGCGATGGTGAGCTTGAGCCCGCTGCCGTCCTCGAGCTCGATGAGCGTCTGCACGCTCCCCTTGCCGAAGGTGGCCCGGCCCATAATCACCGCCCGGCCGTGGTCCTGCAGGGCGCCGGCGACGATCTCAGAGGCCGAAGCCGAGCCGCCGTTCACGAGCACGATCATCGGGTAGGGCGCTTCGGTGTCGCGCTCGTGGCTCTTCTCCTCCTCGACGTGACGCCCTCCGCGGCCCTTGGTGGTCACGATGACCAGGCCGCCCGCCAGGAAGCGATCGCTGACCTTCACCGCCTGATCGAGGAGCCCCCCGGGGTTGTTGCGCAAGTCGAGCACCAACCCCTTGAGCTCGCCCTTGTGCTGGCGCCGCAGCTCGTCGAGGACCCTCTTGAGGTAGCGGTCGGTCTGCTCCTGGAAGCTCTTGATCTTCACGTAGCCGTAGCCGCCCTCGTGCAGCCGGCCCTCGACCGAGACGATGCGGATGTGGTCGCGGATGAGGATGAGGTCGCGGGCCTCGGTGAAGCCCTCGCGCAGGATGGTGAGCACCACCTTCGAGCCCGCCGGTCCGCGCATCCGCGACACGGCCGTCACCAGGTCCATCTCCGCGGTGGACTCGCCGTCGATCTTGAAGATCACGTCGCCGGCCTTGACCCCCGCGCGCGCGGCGGGCGTGTCGTCGATGGGGGCGACCACCATCAGCACCTCGCTGCGCACGCCGTTCTTGACCTGCATCCGGCTGGTCAGCTCGATGCCCAGCCCGCCGAACTCGCCGGAGGTATCCACCTTCATGTCCTTGAAGATCTCCTGGGGCATGAAGAGGGTGTGCGGGTCGAGGGTGCCGACCATTCCCTTGATGGCGCCCTGGATCAGCTTCTTCTCGTTGACCTCCTCGACGTAGTTGTTCTCGATGTAGCTCAGCACCCGAGTGAAGACGTCGAGCTGGCGGTAGACCTCCTTGCCCTGGGCGGCCTGCGCCAGGCGCTCGGCGGCCATCCCGCCCAGGAAGGCGAAGGGAGCCAGAAGCAGCACCGTTGCCAGGGTCGAGCGCGGACGTCGGTGCGACGGCAAGGAGGGCCTCGTTGTCGGCAATCGGGCAAGTAGCTTAGCACCGGCTCGACGAGCGTTGTCAGCACTGCTTCAGGACCGTCGAGAACCGATCACGCTGTGCGCAAGGGCTCTCAAGCGACCGCTCGATCCCTTGTATCTGTCGAGCGCCTGGCCGCGCAGATGCCGCGGCTGTGGCCTATCGCCCCCAGGTGGTGCGCAGGCGGGCCAGCTCCGAGCCTTCGGCGCAGTGGGCGATCTGGTGGAGCATGACTCGTCGCTCTCCGGCCTGCTGAGGACCCGAAGCGAGGGAGCGGATGCGATCTCCCCGACGCGCCTCGGCGCGGTAGGAAACCTCGATGGCGACGGGGCGCAGCCCGGGGAGCATCTCAGAGGCCACGGCCTCCAGCGCCCACTGGACGTACACGGTGTGGTTGACGTGCTCGTTCAGGTCGAGGTCCCGGCGCATCACCGGCAGCTCCACCGGTGGGGCGGCGGCATGGGCCTCGAGCTTGGGCAGTGCGGAGAAGGAGTCGGCCAGGGAGCGCCGCTCCAGCGCGAACGTCTCGGGGACCACCTCGGCGACCGGCACGGGCTTCTTCTGCCGGACATCGATGAGCACCCAGGAGGTCGTCGCCAATGCGACTGGACGGCCGTCGGTGCCCACCGCCTCGAAGTCGCGGGTGGCGAACATGGTGGAGCGGCCCGAAGGCCAGGTCGAGACCTCCACGCCCTCGCCGTAGCACAGGGGCCGCAGCAGCTGGAGGTGGTAGCGCGACAGGACCCAGCTGAGCCCGCGGGGCAGCAGGTCCATCACGCTCAGCTTCCACGAGGCGGCGTGCTCCCCCGCGGCGTGCTCGAAAAAACCCATGAGCGCCCAGGGCGGAACCTCCCCCCGGGGGCCGACGTGGTAGCTGGCGACACGGAAGTCCGAGCGGTGGATGAGCTCCATGGCCGCCGCACCTTGCGGCAGCCACTCCTCCCGGGTCAAGCGCGAGGCTCCCGGGCCTCCCGCGCGCAAGACCCGGCTCGATCACAAGAGCCGAGCGGCCGGTTGGGGGATTCGGGCCCGCCGACCGCCCAGAGCGCCGCTCCCCGGCCGCTCGAGGCTCAGGGCGGGGGGGGCGGCAAAGCGGCGGGAGAGGAGCTCGCAGAGGCCACCGC
>JACRCT010001269.1 GCA_016218885.1 Deltaproteobacteria bacterium
CACCATCAGCGGGACTCCGAGCCCGTGGGCATCACGAACCTTTCGCCCCACCGACTCGCCGCGTGTGTCGACACGCACGCGAAGCCCGGCGCGCCGCAGCAGCCCGCCCACCTCGCGCGCGTAGTCGCCCTGAGCGTCGGCAATCGGTGCGACCACCACCTGCTCGGGAGCGAGCCACGGCGCAAGGCAACCGCTGTGATGCTCGAGGAGCACTCCGAGGAACCGCTCGAGGCTCCCGAACACCGCGCGGTGCAGCAGCGCCGGCCGGCGCCTCTCCCCACCCGCCTCCACGTAGTCGAGGCCGAACCGCTCGGGCATGGCGAGGTCGAGCTGGATCGTGCCGCACTGCCAGGCGCGGTCCATCCGGTCCCGGAGCGAGAACTCGAGCTTGGGCCCATAGAAAGCTCCCTGTCCGGGCTGCAGGGCGAGCTCGATGCCTGCCTTGCGAGCCGCTTCCTCGAGGACCCGTTCCGCCCGGTCCCAGTCCTGGTCCGAGCCCACGCGGGACTGCGGCCGCGTCGAGAAGCCGACCTCCACCTTCTCGAAGCCGAACTCGGCGTAGAAGGCTCGCAGCGAATGGCAGAAGCCCGCGACCTCCTCGAACACCTGCTCCGGCCGGCAGAAGATGTGGCCATCGTCCTGCGTGAACTGGCGCAGGCGGAACAGCCCCTGGACGGCACCGCTGGGCTCGTTGCGATGAACCAGGCCGAACTCGCCCAGCCGATAGGGCAGGTCGCGGTACGAGAGCGCGGCGCGCAGCGCGACCTGGATGTGGCCCGGGCAGCTGGCCGGCTTGAGCGCGAAGAGGCGCCCCTCGTCCTCGAGCTTGAACATCCCGGCCGCGAAGTGCTCGAGATGGCCGCTCGCCTGCCAGACCGGGGCCGCCAGCACCTGGGGCGTGCGCACTTCCTGGAAGCCCTCGCGCTCCATGAGCAGACGTACGCGGTGCTCGAGAATCCTCAGCAGCGTCCATCCGCGCGGATGCCAGAAGACGGCGCCCGGGGCCTCCTCCTGGAGATGGAAGAGGTCCTGCCGTTGACCGATGAGGCGGTGATCGTGGTCGTTACTCATGTCTGACTCCTTGAGGTGAAGCCGGACGGCTGGAGCCAGAAAAGCGAAACGCCCCAACCGGGATCCCGGCGGGGCGTTCAGTCGTGCGCTCGTCAACCTGCTAGCTCACACGACCAACGGCCCGCCGAAGCAGGTAGTGGTAGTGCGAGTAGTGGCGGAAGCGAGCAGCACGTCACGAGGATGGAGAGCGCCACAGCGCTTGTCAAGATGACCGGGGAGGCGGGTGCTTGTGCGGGATCGGGGGCAGCAGCCAGCAACCAGGTCCGGTCGCGGCAGTCCAGATGCTCGCCTCGGGGTTCAGGCACGCAGGCAAATCAGGTCACCCGTGCGTCCCGCAGGTCCCATGGGTCCCGACGAGCTTCGACCCAACGCAAAGGGCCCGCGCCCGGCGGGCCCCGCGAAGAAAAGGAGCTGGCTCGTCGCACGAAGGGCGCTCAGGCCGCCTTCTGGACCTTGCCCGCCTTCAGGCAGCGCGTGCACACGCGGATGCGCTTGATGCTGCCATTGAGGTTGGCGCGGATGCTCTGCAGGTTGGGCAGCGAGCGCTTCTTGGTCTTGTTGTTGGCGTGGCTGATGTTGTTGCCCACCAGGGGGCCCTTGCCGCAGACGTCGCACTTGAAAGACATGTTTGTACTCCTCAAACACGGCCGGCTCGGCGGCCGGTCCAGCCAAAAGAGCCGCGGAAGCTACCAGAAGAACCCGAAAATGCAAGGGCTACGGCCGAGCTCCATCCCAAGAAAAAGGACGGGAGCCGCCCTCGGCAATGGCTCTCGAGCCCACGAGCGAAGAGGAGCGCTCAGCTCCCCGTGCCCGCCCGTGCGCGGACGAGCTCGGTCAGGGTGCGCACGCCGACTCCGGTAGCACCCTTGGCCAGGTAGCCGCGCTCCTTGGGGCTCGTCGCCGGCCCGGCGATGTCCAGGTGCACCCAGGGGGTCTCTCCCACGTACTCCTTGAGGAAGAGCGCGGCGCTGATGGCTCCACCCCAGCGCTCCCCGGTGTTCTTCATGTCGGCGATCTCCGACTTGAGCGAGTCGCGCTGGTGCTCGGAGATGGGCAGGCGCCACATGTCCTCGCCTGCCGACTTGGCGGCCTCCAAGACCTCCCACACCGCCGCGTCGTCAGCCCCGAAGACTCCGGTCAGGTTGTGCCCCAGTGCCACCATGCAGGCGCCGGTGAGCGTGGCCAGGTCGACCATCACCGCGGGCTCGAGCTCGTTGGCCCAGGTCAGCACGTCGCCCAGGACCAGCCGCCCTTCGGCGTCGGTGTTGGTCACCTCCACCGTCTTGCCCAGGCGGGAGACGAGCACATCGCCGGGCCGATAGGCGCGTCCGCCGGGCATGTTCTCGCAGGCGCCCAGATAGGCGTGCACCGGGAAGGGCGGCTTGAGCCGGGCCACGACCTTCATCGCGCCCAGGACCGCGGCGGCGCCGGCCATGTCGGTCTTCATCTCCACCATCGAGTCGGTGGGCTTGAGCGACAGGCCCCCGGAGTCGAAGGTGATGGCCTTGCCCACGAAGACCACCGGCTTCTTGCCGGCGTGCCGCGCGGCTGGCGGCTGATACCAGAGGTGGACGAGTACCGGCGGGGCCGAGCTGCCCTGGGCCACCGCGCTGAACAGGCCCATGCGCAGCTTCTCGATCCGGGCGCGGTCGAGGACCTCGACCTTGAGCCGCCCCTCGCGGGCGATCTGCCGGGCGTGCTCGCCCAGCGCGCTCGGCGTGAGCTGGTTGGGAGGCTCGTTGACGAGGTCGCGGGCCCAGTTGGTGGCCTCGGAGACGACCTGCGCGAGCTCGAGCGCCTCGGCGAGCTCACGGCTCTTGGCGGTCTTGGCGGGAAGCAGGAGCGATGCCTGGCGCACCTCGCGAGCCGGCTGGTCCTTCTCGGCGGTCTTGTAGCGGTCGAACTTGTACTCGCCCAGCAGCAGCCCCTCGGCGGCGGCCTTGACGTTGGCGGTGAGGTCCCGGGCCTCGGGCAGCGCCAGCACGAGCGTGGCAGCCCCGACCTTGCGCGCGGCCTTGATTCCCCGGCCTGCTGCCAGGCGAAGGACCTCGGGCTCGAACTTCTGCCGTGCGCCCAGCCCCAGCAGCAGCACGCGGGTGGCCTGCGCACGGTCGTGCGTCTGGAGCATCAGCGCCTGGTCCGCGCCGCCCTTGAACTTCTCCTCGGCGGCCACGCGGAGCACCAGGCCGCGCAACGCCTGGTCGAGCGCGACCACCGGCGGGGCGGGCTTCTGGGCGTCCTTGAGGTCGGACTCGAAGACCGGCAGGAGCAGCAGGTCGCACTTCTGGTGAGTGAGGTCGCCGGCAGCGAGGCTGAGCTTCATGGGAGCGGCTCCTGTAGATGCGGTGTTTCCAAAAGGGCGAAGGAATCTAACACGGAGCGACTGCCGGGAGCCCCAGAGGCGCGACAGGGCGTGCAGGCGAAGGGCGGGGCCGGTTAGAGTCCGCCCGTCGAGCCAACCAGGAGACCCATCGTGACACCGCAGGAGCTCGAGGAGCTGAGGGCTGGCGCCCTGGACCACGTCAACGCCGGCCGGATGGACGAGGCGCTGGCCGCCTTCGAGGCCATCGCCGCTCACGATCCACAGGCGGCCGACGGGTGGATCAACCTCGCCGCTGCAGAGCGGGGCATGGGCCGGCTGCACCTGGCGGCCGAGCACTTCCGCCGCGGGGTGGAGATCCTGCGCCAGGCCGGGTTCGAGGACAAAGGCCTGCTCGCCACGGCCCTGCACGCCCTGGGCACGACGCTGGAGGCGCTGGAGCTCACCGACGAGGCGGCCGCTGCCTATCGCGAGTCGGCCAGCAACGATCCGCGCGCTCCGACGCCGCTGGCGGCCCTGGCGACCCTGCTGGCCCGGGCGGGGCACCTGCGGGAGGCGGACAAGGTCGCCACCGAGTACTGCATGGCGGCGGTGAGCATCCTCGCCGAGAAGTCCAACATCCCGCTGGTGCGCAAGTTCCAGAAGGCGCTCAAGGACGCGGCGGCGATCGACGGCAACCGGGTGCTCATCGCCACGCGCGAGGCCTATGCGCGCGGCTTCGAGGAGGCGGTGGCGAAGCTGCCCGAGGGCGTGCGCACCGAGGCCGAGCCGCTCACGCGCGACGAGCAGGGCAACCCGGTGGCGGTGCTGGCCAATCCCTCTCGGCCGTTCTCCCGGGTGCGCTTCGACGCGGTGCACCCCGGGACGGGCGAGCGCTGGATGATCCACGACGCCCCGACCTACGGGTTCCCGGCAGACTGCCCGGCGGCGGTGGACGGGTTCTTCTCAGTCACGCACCCGGCCGGGACGCCGTTCCCGGTGCTGCTGTGCACCCGCACGGCGTGGGACTACTTCTTCATCCGCCTGCGCTTCGTCAACGGGCTGCGCGAGCAGACGATCGAGCGGGCGGAGGCGATCCTCGGGGGCTGGTACCTCAAAGGCGAGACCGGCGGCTTCGGCGCGGGCGGAAAGGGGTATTTCCACTTCATCGGCGAGCCCTTCCCCATCGGACAGGTCGGGCTGCGCTATGAGGTCGACCTCGGGCTCGCGCAGATTGACGCCGTGCCTGCGCTCTTCGACGCCCTCAAGCAGCTGCACCAGCAAGAGCCCATCGAGATCGCGGTGCTCGGCGACGGCGCGCTGCCTCTCAAGGGCTGAGACGATTCCAGAGGTCGTTTGCGCTGGCGCCCCGCATTTGCTTATCTCCGTCCGTGGCCCTCAATGGCGACTTCCAGACCTTCCCGCTGCCTGACCTCCTCCAGTGGCTCGAGGGGTCGCGCAAGCGTGGCCGATTGACCATCACCTCCGGCGGCGGCGAGCGCGTCTTCCTGCTCTCCCCGGAGGGCATCTCGCGCTATGGCGCGGCGGGCCTGTACGAGAGGCTCGCCCGCCTGCTTCGCCTGGTGAAGGCCCTCGATGAGACAGGTGGGCGCCTGGCGGTGGAGGCGGCGCGCGGGGGAGCTCGCTGCGAGGAGGCTTTCGCCGCGGCCGGGGTTCCCGAGAGCCTGCTGCGCGAGGTCTCTCGTGACGACGCCATGCAGTCGGCCACCGACCTCTTCGAGGACGCGGGCGCGAGCTTCAACTTCAGCGACGAGACGGACGACGAGGGCGATGAGACCACCCGGGTCGATCTGAGCCTGCGCGAGCTTCTCTACGAGGCCGCGCGACGTCACGACGAGGCCGGGCCGGCGGTGGAGCGCATCGGCAGCGATTCGACGTTCCTGCGTCCCGGCACCTCCCACGCCGAGCGCCCTCCGCGCGGGCTCTCCGCCGCCGCCCTTGGCGCGCTGGGCCAGGGTGCCACCGTGGGTGCAGTCCGCCTCGACCTCGGGTTATCGCGCTCCGGCGCGGCGCGGATCCTCTTCGAGCTGTGGCGCGAGGGGCGGGTGCGCATCGATGGCGCCGACGCTCCCCAGCCCGACCCCCTCACCCGCGTCCTCGAGCAGGGTGAGCAGCTCTTGGCCGCCGGGCACTTCGAGGCCGCGGCGCTGGTCTTCGAGAGCCTGCTCGCCGCCGACCCCAGCGACAGGCGGGTGCGCGAGTTCGCTCGCGCAGTGGAGCGCGAGCACGTGGACGCGCTCTATCGCAAGCTCTCACCGGTCGCCGTCCCGCGCATGCTCGCCACTGAGGCGTCCCTGGCCACGGTGCGCCAGGACGAGCGGATCGTCGCCGCCCTCCTCAACGATCGCTGGGACGTCTCCACGGTGGTCCTGGCCAGCCCGCTGCGCGAGCTGCAGACGCTGCGTGCCCTAGTCCGCATGGTCGAGCTCGGCCTGATCGCGCTGCGCACGCAGTGAACAGCTCGTTCGGTGCCACAGGAACGACGTCTCGGGGTTTGCCGGAGGCGCGCGGTGTCCGAGCCACGACCGTTAGGGAGTGGACGAACCGCGACCCGGTCCGCGCTCGCCAGACCTCGGCGAGCACGCGACAGATCCGGTCGCTGACGCTCGCGGCTCGGACGCCAGAGCGCGCTACCGGCGGATGCGCACGCCGACCAGCGCCAGCATGAGGACCACGAAGGCGGTGTCCTCGCGGCTGGGGTTGGCGTCGCGCTCGACGCGCAGGGTGCGGGCGAAGTCGGGACCGGTGAGCCCGGACATCAGCGCCAGCTCGACCTCGCTCATCG
>JACRCT010001272.1 GCA_016218885.1 Deltaproteobacteria bacterium
CCCAGCTGCTCAGCGAGAACCTCGAGTTCGTCAAGAACCAGGCCCTCTATCAGCGCTGCCTGGGCCTTCTGTCCACGCTCGATCTCGAGCGGCTCCAAGAGAGCTGCCTCGCTGATCTCTGCTCCGTGTGCGATGCCCAGTCTGGCGCGCTCTGGTTGATGGACGATCGGGGCGATCTGCACCTGTGCTCCTACCGCGGCCTCGTCGAGCGCGCCCAGCTGGCCCCGCACATCGCCTTGCGCCCCGGGCTCTTCTCCGAGCGCCTGGCCGGCCCCCATGCGTTCGAGGTGCCAGGCAAGCCCCTGGGCAAGGCCTTCTACCTGCCCCTGCGAGCGGCCGGCGAGCTGGTCGGCCTGCTGCTGTGCTCCGACAAGCTCACCGGCGAGTTCCATGAGGCGGACCTCGCGGTGGCGCGCGCGGTGGGTGACTTCGCGGCCACCGCCTTGCGCAACGCGCGCCGCTACGCCGCCCTCGAGCGGCTGGGGCTCAAGGACCGAGACACAGCTGCCTACAACCTCCCCTACTTCATCGACTACGCCGCCAAGGAGGCCTACAAGGCCCGCCGCTACGGCCGGGTCTTCTCGTTGCTCACCTTGACCCTGGACGGCTTCGCCGCCTTCCGCGAGCAGCATGGGGCCGAGCGGGCGGCGATGCTCGCGCGCGGGGTCATCGCCGCGCTCTCCGGGGTGGTGCGCGACAGCGACGTGGTGGCCAAGGCCGCCGACGACGAGTTCTACGTCCTGCTCCCCGAGACCGACTACCTGGGCGCGCTGCTCTTCGCACGCCGGGCGCGGGCTTCGGTCGACTTCGACAAGCTGCTGGACTCCACCGCGACCGAGGGTGTGCTCTCGGTCACGCTGGGGGCGGCGACCTTCCCGCGCGATGGCTGCGCCGTCGACGAGCTCCTGCACGTCTGCCGGCGCCGCTGCGACGAGGCTCGGGGCAGCCTGGCCCGCAGGCTCAACCTGGGCCCCCTCGATTTCTGGCAATGCGCGGATCTCTTGCTGGGCGATCGCGACTCTCCTCGGCTGCCGGTGGACGAGCGCGCCGGCCCCTCGCGCCGTGGCTGGCTGCCGCCCGGGCTCTTCGCCCAGCTGCAGCAAGAGATGGCGTTGGAGGTCGCGCGTGACCCCAAGGCGCGGGGGCTGCTCTACCTGGGCTGCGGCGAGATTCGCTCGGATCTCCCGGCGGTGCAGTCCTTCGACGAGCTGCCGGCCGAGTGCGCCATCCGCGTCTATCTGCTGGGTCGGCGGGCCGACGTCGAGTCCAACCCCTGGGCGACCCCGGTGTTCCTCGACGCCGACGAGCGGATCTCCCAGAACGAGTTCCTGCTCCTCTTCACCGAGAGCGTGACGTACGCCCTCATCCAGCGCCGCTCGGCGCGCGGCGCGCCCTGGGGCTTCCATACCAGCGACGCCGCGGTCGTCGACGAGCTGGTGAGCAAGCTGCAAGAGCGCTACGACCTCCAGCCTCTCTGACGAGAGGGGACCCAAGCGATGCCCCGCGCCCGAAAGATCCTGCTGGCTGATCCCGACGGCGACACCGTGCAGGCGCTCTCGCGGGCGCTGCGCGAGAAGGGCTACCAGATCTCCATCGCCTCCGACGGCTCGCGGGCGCTGGAGGTGGCGGTGCTGCGCCACCCCGATCTGGTCCTCTTCGACGAGGGTTGCCGGCTCGTCAACGCACGCACCTTCTTGCAGATCCTGCGCACCAACCCGCGCACCGAGGACATACCGGTCGTCGTCACCGGTCCGCTCAAGGACGCAGAGCGGGCCCGTGGCATGCGCGATGGGTACCTCAAGAAGCCGTTCAACCTCGACGACGTGCTGGGGCGCATCGCGCAGATCTTCCGGCGCCTGGACGCGGCCCGCGAGCTGAAGGGCGAGAGCCGCGAGATCGAGGGCAGCCTGGCGCAGATGGGCCTCGCCGATCTCCTGCAGGTGTTGGGGCAGAACAAGCGCACCGGCAACCTCACGATCGAGCACGGCGAGGAGCGAGGAGAGATCATCCTCTCGGCGGGCAAGCCGGTGAACGCCCGCTTCGGCGCGGTCGAGGGTGAGAAGGCCCTCTTCCGGCTGCTGACCATCAAGGAAGGCACCTTCGCGTTCGCGCCCCTGGCGCACGCCGGCCCGGTACGAATCCGCCGGGGCATGGAGGAGGCGCTGCTGGAGGGCATGCGCCATGCCGATGAGATAGTGAAGCTTCGCGAGCGCCTGCCCGCCGCGAGCGTGCGGCTGCGGCTGGCCACCGAGGCCTCCAACCTGGGTGCGCAGCACCCGGTGACCGCCGAGGTGATGCGGCTGCTCCAGGAGCCCCGGGCGCTCCGCGAGGTCCTCGACTTGGCCCAGGCGCCGGACCTGGAGGTGCTCTCTGCAGTCGCATCGCTGCTCGACAAGGGCATCGCGCACGTCGCACCCGCCGCCGATGCTCCGGCCGGGGGGCCGATCCTCAACCCTGCCGAGCAGCACACGCTGCGGGCGCGCATCCTGCGCGGCCGCCCCGCCACCAAGGCCGTGGTGGGAAAGGCGGTCCTGGTCTCGGAGTCACAGCGGGCAGTCCGCGCGTTCCTCGCGCAGCTGGTTGATCTGCCCGGCTTCCGGGTCTACCGCCAGCCGACCCCCGAGCTGCTGGGGACCTGGGCAAGAATCGATTTCCCGGACGGGTTGCGAATCGAGCTGTGCTCCATTCCCGGTGCCGAGGAGGCCATGCCCCTGTGGCGGCCCTTCGCGGCCGGGGCCCTGGGCGCGCTGGCGCTGGATCGCGGCAACGCCACCCTCAAGCTCGCCAGCTGGCTGGCACGGGAGATCAAGGTTCCGTTGCTGCTCCTGGGCGAAGGTGAGGTGCCCAAGCTGCTCAAGGGCGTCGCCGGCGTCGTCCCCGCGGTGGGGGACCCGAAGCAGGGAGTCCGGGCGCTCTTCGAGGCTGTGATGCACCAGGCGACGTGACGGCGGGCCGAGCCTGAGGTCTGGAGCCTGAAGCCTTTGCCGGCACCCTCGTTGGTTCCGGCTCGGCCGGCCTAGGGGATTCGCTGCAGGACGCTGGCATCGAGCAGCGACTGGAGCAGGCCGGCCACGCGCTCCCAGGTATAGGTGACCTGGGGCGGCGCCCAACCCAGGGCGTCCTCGGCGTAGAAGCCGTTGCGGGCGCCGTGCAGCCTCTTGCCGAACTCGATGAGCTCCAAGTCGTCGAAGATGACCTCGTTCGAGCCGCAGTTGAGGACCAGAGCCTGCGCGCTGCCGCTCGTCGAGATGTAGCTCAGCTCGACGGGCAGGCCGAGGTAACCGCGGAAGAAGCGGAGCCGATCGCGGCGATCCACTGGGCGCTGGGGCCCAAGCGAGCGGGGACGATCTCTTCCGTCAGGAGCGACGAGGACGCCGTAGTCCACCAGCTTGCGCAGCCACGCGTCGTCGAGGCCGATCTGCGAAGCTGGGCGCCCGTCCGCGCGCTCCAGCGCGTCGACCACTGTCTGGGGCAGCTGCAAGGCCTCCCAGCCGAGCTCGGTGCTCTTCACCTGCGCACCACCGTCTGCCAGCGGGATCAGCTCAACGAGCCCGTTGAGGAGCACCGGTGGAAGCGCCTCGTCCATGTGGGCGGCGAACGCCGCGCGCAGGCGGCGCTCGGCAAGCTCCAGGCGCACGACGTCGATGCGTTTCACGTCCTCCCAGCTCAGCGAGCGGACCAGCTCGGCGCAAGCAGCGAAGAACTCGCTCTCGCGACCGTGCCATTTTCCCCATAGCCGTTTCGCGAAGTCGGCATCGACGGTGCCGTCGGAGGGCTCTATCCAGCCGCGCAGCTCGCCGCCTGAGAGTCGGCGCATGTCTCTGCCGGAATGGAAGAGCTCCTCGATGTTCGGCTCGAGCCGCAGTAGGCACCAGCCAGCGAGGATCTGCTCCAGCGCCCGCAGCTCATTGCCGAGCGCGAACCAGAAGCGCGCTCCGACGGCGGCACGGCGATGGCGGCAGAACCAGGTCGCGCAGGTCGCGTTGCGGAACCTCCACAGCCCGCAGCCGGCCTGGTCGTCGAGGTAGGGGCAGCGCAAGCTGGGATCGCGGCCGAAGTGCTTCGCCTGCTCGGCCCGATAGCTGTCTGAGATCCGCCTGGGGGGGCTCAGGCCCAAGGGCGTCGCGCCGCGGCGTTCGCGCACGAGGCGTGTCGCCTGCTCTCGCGCCCACGAGGTTCTCTCGTCGCGGTCGGTGAGCAGCATCCCCACCAGGAAGTTCGGAAGGTGGGGCGAGTAGGAGCAGCACTTGATCTGGGGGTCGAAGCGGTCCCCTCCTGGGATCTCCGGAGCGGCCTGGACGCAGCGCGAGCAGACCGCGCGGCCCTCGGCCGGAACCTCGGCGCCGAGTGCTTCCTCTATCCAACGGGAATAGAGCGGTGGGAGCGGCGAGCTCATCATCCCAGCTATACACCGACTCGCTGCGAGTCAACCAAGTCAGTCTGCTTTCTCGCGAGAAGCCGATCGGACGAGCACCAGGCTCGAGGCAAGAGTCGGCCCATGGCGTCTTCGCGGGCAACCGAGTGCTGCTCGACTCCTTCCGGCGCGGCGAGCGCGAGGCGTTGGCGACCGTCCATCGCTTCTACGTGGACGAGGTCGCGACCATCGTTCCGCGTGGCTTCACCATTGGAGGCGAGGGAAGTCTGCTTGCCGGGGGTGCGCCGAGCTCGAGGGAGAAGAGGCTCTCCGCCCTCTTGCTTCGCGAGCTCGATTTGGACATCGTGCGCCACGTTCTCCCTTCATCGAGGATGGAAGTGGGCGAGCAGCGTCTAGCTCCAGCGGATGATGATGTCGGCCTGGAGCCGCCCTCGTTCGTCGCGCTCGCCCGCAGCGCAGCCGAGCGCGATCTGGGCTGGGTGATGGACGAGCCCCTGTGGGTGCTCAAGAGCGCGATGGACGGCGCGATACTGGGCGCATCCAGGGCTATCCGCCTGCTCCTCGGGCGCCTGCCCGAGCTGAAGCTGGGCGCGCTGCTGTGCGACCGGTCGGGGGAAGCCGAGAACGTCCTAATGCAGGTGGGCGTGCTCAGCAGCGTCGAGGTGCTCGCGGCTCGCGACCTGCTCCGACGATATCTGGCGTCGATCGAGGGCTTGGCTGCGCCGGCGCCCATCAGCGCGCCGCCCAGCGCCAGCCTCAAGGAGCTTCGTTCCTGGGCACGAAAGCACCGCATCCAGAAGCAGCCCCGATCGCCGCCTGGTCCTGCGCATGACGCCGGACGGGAACGGGCTGCGTGTGGAGGCCCTGCTGCGCCCTCTCGCAGAAGGCGCGCTCTTCGTGCCCGGTGAAGGTCCGGCGCGCGCCAGCGCGGTGCGCGAGGGCAAGCGCGGCTTCACCCTTCGTGACCCCGGCGAGGAGAAGGCCCGAGCGGGGCGGATCTTGGCGTCGCTCCCGCTGGGCGGGTCCGGTCAGGAGAAGGGCTGGGTCTTCGACATCGCCGATGCTGAGCAGGCGCTCGATCTGGTCGCCTACCTCGAGCGCGGCGATGCCTCCACGGAGGTGGTGGTCGAATGGCCGGAGAAGAAGCTCGAGCGGCCAACCCTTGGCGGTCCCAAGGACCTCCGCGTGCGGGTCGATCGTCTCTCCGACTGGTTCGGCCTCTCGGGCGGGCTGGAGGTCGACGGCCAGAGGGTCGAGCTCGCACTCCTGCTCGACGCGGTCCGCGGCAGCAAGCGCTACGTCCCGGTTAGCGGCGGGAGGTGGCTCGCCATCTCCCAGGAGCTTCGCGGCCTGCTCTCTGGGCTCGCCGACGTCGCTATCGAGAACCGCGCCGGCGAGCTCGAGATGGGCCTGGGCGGCATGCTCACCCTCGCCGACCTCGCTCCGGAGATGGGCGAGTTCCTCGCCTGCGAGGAGTGGAGCGCGCAGATGGCGAGGATGCGCAACGCGCTGCGCGTCGAGCCCGAGGTTCCTCCCGAGCTGAAGGCGACGCTGCGCCCCTACCAGCTGGAGGGCTTCAAGTGGCTCTCCCGCATGGCCGCTTGGGGGATGGGGACCTGTCTGGCCGACGACATGGGGCTCGGCAAGACCGTGCAGGCGCTGGCGGTGCTGTCCGCCCGAGCGCAGCAGGGACCGGCGCTGGTCGTGGCGCCGACCTCGGTCTGCTTCAACTGGGTTCGCGAGGCGCAGCGGTTCACGCCCGGCTTGTCGCTCCACCTCTTCCACGAGGTCGAGCGCGAAGCGGTCGTGGCCGCGCTCGGGCCAGGTCAGGTCCTGGTGATTAGCTGGGGGTTGCTGGCCCGCAACATCGAGATGCTCCGCCGGGTGCGGTTCGCGACGGCAGTGCTCGACGAGGCGCAGGCCATCAAGAACCCCTCCACGCAGCGGGCGAAGGCGGTGCGGGAGATCCAGGCCGAGTGGCGCGTGGCGCTCAGCGGCACGCCCATCGAGAACCACCTCGGCGAGCTGTGGAGCCTGATGCGCACGGTGGCCCCAGGCCTGCTCGGGAGCTGGGAGCACTTCCGCGACCGATTCGCGACTCCTATCGAGCGCGACCGGGACGCCTCGCGCGGCGCGGCGCTGGCGCGACTGGTGCGGCCGTTCATCCTGCGCCGCACCAAGTCCGAGGTCGAGGCCGACCTTCCCTCGCGGACAGAGGTCCGCAACCTCATCAAGCTTTCGCCAGCCGAGCGCCGGCTCTACGAGGATGCGCGAGTAGCCGCCTTGGCGAAGCTCGAGGGTTTCGCCGACCCGAGCGAGAAGCGCTTCCAGGTGCTGGCCTCGCTGACCCACCTGCGGTTGCTCGCCTGCCATCCCCGGCTTGACGACGGCGAATCGAACGTAGCCTCGTCCAAGCTCGAGCGTCTGCTGGAGCTGGTCGAGGAGCTGCGCGCCAACGGGCATCGCGCCTTGGTATTCAGCCAGTTCACTCGCCACCTTGCCCTGGTGCGCGAGGCGCTCGAGGCGCGGTCAGTGTCCTACCTGTACCTCGACGGCTCCGTCCCACAAGCGGAGAGAGCGAAGCGAGTCGATGCCTTTCAGGCCGGCGAGGCCGACCTGTTCCTGATCTCGCTCAAGGCCGGTGGGACCGGGTTGAACCTGACCGCCGCCGACTATGTTCTGCACCTGGACCCGTGGTGGAACCCGGCCGTCGAAGACCAGGCGACCGACCGCGCCCATCGAATCGGCCAGACCCGGCCAGTGACGGTGTATCGGCTTATCTCTCGCGGGACGATCGAGGAAGCCATCGTCGCCCTGCACGAGCAGAAGCGCGAGCTGGCCGAGGCCATCCTCGAGGGAAGCGGCGCGGCGGGGCGCCTCTCCACCGAAGAGCTCGTCGACCTCATCCGTGCGGGTGAGGGCAGCCTGGAAGAAGATGAGGAGGACGCCGTGGAAGATGCGTGACGGCGCGCGCTCCTTCCAGACCGTGATGCCTGAGGCTGCCCGAAGCAGCTACTTCAGGCTCGAGAGGATGGCCCTGACGTCTGCGGCGTGCTCGCCCTTGGGGGCCAGCTTGAGATAGGCCTCATAGGCTTCGCGCGCGGCAGCCCGCTGCCCCCGCTCCTGGAGGATCGACCCCAGTGCGAGGTGAGCGCGCGGCTCGTCCGGGGCAAGCTCGACCGCTCTCCGGGCTGCAGCCTCTGCTGCTTCGATCTTTCCGGCATCGAGGCGGGCGAGCGCGAGCAACGTCTGGGCACTCGCGCTGGAGGGCGCCGCGGCCGCGGCCTTCTCCAGCGGGACCAGGGCCTTGACCGGCTGGCCCTTGTCGTAGAGCCCCTTTCCTTCAGCGAGCAGCGCGTTGACGTCCGGCTCCTCGGCGCGAGCAGCGGGTTCAGGCTCAGGAGCAGGTTGTTCGGGGCTCGAGGTGGCTCCGTCGGGCTGAGAAGCATCGGGCGAATCGACCTGCCCTGGAGGCGGCTCGGGCAGGGGAGGGGGCAGGGCCAGCTTCGCCTGCCTGGGCTGCTCATTGACCATCAGCGGCAGAGCCAACGGCGGGGGCTTGGGGCGGAAGTAGATGATGCCGACGCCCATCCCCAGGGCGAGGAAGGCGATGACGATGAGCACCTGCGCCAAGCGGCTCGGCTCTCTTCCCAGAGACACGGGATCGCTGTCGTCGTCGCCAGAGCGGAAGAAGTCCTCTTCGTCCTGCGTGGCCTCCATTGAGGTCGGAAGTGTCTCGGTGATCGCCGAGGCAACTGGAGTAGGGTCGGCGCCGGCAACTGGAGTCGGGACGGCGGCA
>JACRCT010000098.1 GCA_016218885.1 Deltaproteobacteria bacterium
CTCGGTCTCGCCCACGGTGCGCTCCGGAGGCAGCCGCGATCCTGGCTCCGTCCTCAAGCAGACCTACATCGGTGGCAACAAGCAGCTGCTCTTCAACTTCGAGCTCGAGTTCCCCATCTTCGAGAAGGTGGGCATCCGCGGAGTCCTCTTCTACGACGCGGGAAATGTGTTCGCCAGGAACGAGAACTTCTTCGACTCCCAGAGCTACTCGGGGCCGCTGGGGCTGCTGCACTCGGTCGGCGCGGGCTTCCGCTGGTTCTCGCCCATCGGCCCGCTGCGCTTCGAGTGGGGGATCCCGCTCACCCGCCGCCCGGGCGACGACGCCTACCTGTTCGAGTTCACCATCGTGAACTTCTTCTAGCGCGAGGCGGCAAGGAAGCTGACCGCCGAAGCGTGGTAGACAGATCACCGTGACCGCGCTCGGCAGCCTCTCCCCCAACGGCAAGAAGCTCGCCTTCGGCGCGCTCGTCGGCGGGGTCGTCGGCCTGGCGGCGGCGGCGATGGTCCTGCTGCGGCCTTCGTTCGCGGAGCGCGCGGAGTACGTCTCCTACGACCCCCGCGCCCGGGCCCTCTCCCGCGTCGAGACCGCCTCGCGCGACATCGTGATGGTGGACATCGCCGACGAGGACATCCAGCTCGTCGAGGACCACCTGTCGCTGAGCTGGCCCTGGCCGCGCGAGCTGCACGCCTACCTGATCGACTTCATCAGCGCGGGCGGCGCCAAGGCGGTGGCCGTCGACTTCATCTTCCAGGACCGCGGCGATTCGGTCTCCGACCTGGCCACCTTCGCCGACCTGCTGCGCAAGAGCGGGCGCACGGTGCTGGGCGTGGCGATGCCCGCGCAGATGGAGTCCGATTGGCGCGCCGCGCTCGCCGGCCGCTGGGGGGCCAGCCTGGCCACCTATGCCGATGAGGCGCGGGCGAGGCAGGCGGCGCTGCAGCTGCAGTCCTGGAACGTGCGCACCTTCCTCGTCCCCGGCGCCCGCGAGGGCGGCGGGGTGGAGCTGCTCTTCGGAGGCCGCGAGAGCGCCGAGGAGGTGAACCAGGCCTTCGAGCGCATCTTGAGCGCCGGGCTGCTCGACACCCTGCTGCCGGAAGGGGTAGCGGCTCCGGCGCTCGCTCCGCGCGAGCTCTCGGAGGCGGAGATCGCCCGCGAGTACAGCGTGCTGCAGATCCTTCGGGAGCGCGACGGCATCGCGCTCACGGTACCCGCTGGGATGAGCGTCCCCCGGCACGGGATGATGCCCCCGGTCGCCGTGCTGGGGGCAGCAGCCGCGCGCCTGGGAAACGTGGTCCAGCACTCCGACAGCGACGGCGTGCTCCGCCGCCACCTGCCCTTCCTGGAGCACGCGGGGCGCTACTATCCATCGCTGTCGCTGGCGACCTTCCTGGTCGGCAACCCCGAGGTCTCGCCGCGCCTCGACGCTGCGGGCGGCCTGGTGCTGGGGGAGCGGCGCGTCGCGCTGGACGCCCAGGCTCGCTTCCCCATCCGCTTTGCCTCCAACCAGTACCGCCACGTCTCCTCGTGGAGCATCCTGCGCGCCCAGGCGCAGCTGCAGGCCGGGGAGCAGCCCTCCCTCTCGCCCGCCACCTTCAAGGACAAGTACGTGATCGTCTCGGCGGTGGCCCGGGCCCTGCGCGACGTGCGCACTACGCCGGTGCTGGAGAACCATCCGGGAGCGGAGGTGAACGCCGCCGCGCTCGACAACTTCCTCACGGGGCGCACCGTGGAGCGGCTCGCGCCGGCCTGGGACGCCGCCTTCGCCCTCGCTCTGGCGCTGCTCTTGAGCCTGGCGGTGGTAGTGGTGTGGAGCTTCGTGCGCAGCACCTGGGGCGCCCTGCTGGGAGCTTTTGCCCTGGTCGTCGCCGGCGGGCTCGGGGCCTGGGAGCTCGGGCTGTGGCTGCTGCGTGCGCAGGGCGTGTGGCTCAGCCTGACCGTGCCGCTCGCCGGGGCGGCAGTGGCGGTGGTCGGCTCGCTGCTGGCCACCAATGGGCTCGAGCGCCATGACCGGCGCTTCGTCCAGGAGGCGCTGGGGCGCTACACCTCGCCCGTCCTCGTGCGCGAGCTGCTCTCGCACCCCGAGTACCTGTCGCTGGAGTGGGGAGAGGTGCGGCCGATCTCGGTCTACTTCTCGGACATCGCCAACTTCACCAGCTTCAGCGAGGCCCTCCCGCCCGATCGCCTGGTGCGGCTGCTCAACGACTACCTGACCAACATGACCGACCTCGTGCTCGAGAACGGCGGGGTGGTCGACAAGTACATCGGCGACGCCATCATGGCCTTCTGGGGCGCGCCCCTGCCCAACCCCGAGCACGCCCGCCTTGCCGTCCGCTCGGCCATCGCCATGCGCCGCCGCTGTGAGCTCTTGCGGCCCAAGTGGCAGGCCGAATTCGGGCCCGTGGTCATCTCCCGCGCCGGCATCAACACCGGGCAGGCGGTGAGCGGCAACATGGGCTCGAAGCACAAGTTCAACTACACGGTCATGGGCGACACCGTGAACCTCGCCTCGCGCCTGGAGGGGGCCAACAAGCCCTACGGCACGGTCCTGATGATCAGCGAGTCGTGCTGGGAGCAGGCCCGTGAGGCCATCGAGGTGCGCGAGCTCGACCTCTTGGCGGTCAAGGGCAAGCAGCAGCCGGTGCGGGTCTTCGAGGTGCTGGAGGAGAAGGGCAGGGTGGACCCGAGGGTGCGCGAGGC
>JACRCT010001273.1 GCA_016218885.1 Deltaproteobacteria bacterium
CTGGACCGCAAGAACCTGGCGCGCGCGGTGAAGACGCGAGACGAGCTGGCCGAGCAGATCCGCGTGACGCTGCTCCACGAGGTCGGCCACCTGCGCGGCGAGGACGACACCCAGCTGGTGGCTCGCGGACTGGAGTAGAGGACATGGTTGCGGCGCGGGTCGGTTCTGCGGGGGCCAAGCGGCTGCGCACGGGGGTGCCCTGGGTGTTCCGGGCCGATCTCGAGCGCGCCCCCGATGCCCCTCCCGGCGCGGTCGTGCGCGTGGTCGACGGACGCAACAACTTCCTCGGCCAGGCCTTCTGGTCAGCGCGCTCGCCCATCGCCCTGCGCCTGCTCACCCGCCGCGAGGAGGAGCGGGTCGACGCGGGCTTCTTCTTCGCCCGCCTCAGCGCCGCCCTCGAGCGCCGTCGCCTGCTCTACCCGGGTGCGGACGCCTTTCGGGTGGTCCACGGCGAGTCCGACCTGCTGCCTGGTCTCATCGTCGATCGCTTCGCTGACGGGGTCACGGTGCAGCTGATCTCCGAGGGCATGGACGCCCACGAGTCCGAGATCCTGGAGGCGGTCGAGGAGCTGCTGGCGCCCCGGCTCATCGCGCTGCGCAACGACACCTCGGCCCGCGAGTTCGAGTGCCTGCCGCGCGCGAGCCGGCTGGCCAAGGGCGGCCCCTCGGCGGCCGTGGAGTACCACGAGGGCGAGAACCTCTTTGCCATCGATCTGATGGGCGACCTGAAGACCGGAGCCTTCCTCGACCAGCGCGAGAACCACCTGCGGGCCGCCGAGTACGCCCGGGGCGAGGGGCTGGACTGCTTCACGTACCACGGCGGGTTCGCGCTGGCGCTCGCGAGGCGCTGCACGAGGGTGCTGGCGGTCGATCAGCTCGAGGCCGCCGCGGCCCGGGTGGGGGAGAACGCGCGCCGAAACGGCCTGGAGAACGTCGAGGCCCGCTGCGCCAACGCCTTCGACGTGCTGCGCGAGCTGGAGCAGGAAGGCCGCCGCTTCGAGGTGGTGGTGATCGACCCGCCGGCCTTCGCCAAGCGCAAGGAAGGGCTGGCCGCCGCGGAGCGCGCCTACAAGGAGCTGAACCTCAGGGCGCTGCGGCTGTTGGCGCCCGAGGGCGTGCTCATCACCTGCTCCTGCTCTGGCAAGATGACCCCCGAGCTCTTCGGCAGGATGCTCCAGTCGGCCATCGAGGACGCCAAGCGGCCGGTGGTGTTCCTCGAGCGCCGCGCCGCCGGGCGCGATCACCCGGCGCTCGCCGGGCTGCCCGAGAGCGACTACCTCAAGTGCTGGGTCCTCAGGGCCCTCTGAGCAGGCGTGCCGTCGGAAGGCGGGTGGCGCTCACACGCCCATCTCGTGGCGCAGCTTCTCGAGGACCTTGAAGTACTCGGTCCGCGGGTAGGGCCGGTTCAGGATGTAGAAGTCCTTCTTCGACAGCCCGACGCAGCCGAGGCAGTAGTTGCAGTCGGAGAGGTTGCGGCACATCAGCAGGTAGTTGCTGCCCGAGCAGGCCTCGCTGCGCACGCAGTACGCGCACGCGTTGCAGGCCTTGCACTCGGTGGAGTGCGTGCAGTGGTTGCACTCGGCGCAGCCGTGGCAATGGGTGCAGCCGTAGCAGGCCTCGCAGCCGTCGCAGAACATGCACGAGGTGCAGCGCTCGCACTCCTTGCAGGCGTAGCTCCCCGGGTTTCCGGGGTCGCTGGAGAACTCGCGCAGGAGGCGGTTGTACTCGTCGAGGAAGGCCCGCTTCGAGAGCGGCGGGCCATCGGTTCCGGGTGCGAGTGCTGCCGCTTCCTTGGCCACGTCGGTCCTCCTCAGATGAGCTGCACTGCATCCTAGCCCACGGGCTGGCTTCAGGGAGCCGCCTGTGCGAGCACCAGCGACTCGAGCGAGCGCAGGTCCAGCGCTGCGGCGAGCCGCTCCACCTCTTCCGGCCCCCGGGCGTTCTCGCAGGTGAGCGTCACCAGCACCCGGTCGGCGACGATGAGGTTCGCCATCGCCCGCCGGCCTTCCTTCTCGAACTCGGCGTAGCCGCTCGCGCCCGCGGTGCGCAAGGGGCGGCCAATCTTCTCCTGGTCCTCGAAGGCAGGGCCGGGCGGAGGGGCGCGTACCCCATGGTTGAGGCTGGTGTCGACGATTCGCAGCTTCGCGGTGCGCTCGCCTTCGGCGTAGGTGCGCTCCACCTCGGAGACGGCGACCTCGCCGATCTGCGCGGTCGAGGCGCTCAGCTTGCCCCCCGCGTACTCGAGCAGCCGTTCGGGGCAGAAGGCCAGAAGACGCGTGAAGTGCAGGGACCTTCCGTCGGGGTTGGAGTCGGTCGCGCGGGGCGCCTGGGGTGATGGGACCTTCGGGGACGACTGGGACCCGTGGGACGAGGGGGAGGGCGGCGTCGGGGCTCGACAAGCTCCGGCACACAGGCAGGCGAGCGCGAGCAGGGCCGCCGGGCATGGGCGTCTGAGCGGTCGAGCGCGGCGCCGCGATTCTTGGTAAAGGGTGGCCCGCATGCTCGACCTCTCCCGGCTCAACCCGCCGCAGCTTGAAGCAGTGCGCACCATCGAGGGACCTCTGCTGGTCCTCGCCGGCGCCGGCAGCGGCAAGACGCGTGTCATCGTCCACCGCATCGCCTACATGATCCAGCAAGGCGTCGCGCCCGCCAACATCCTCGCGGTGACCTTCACCAACAAGGCGGCGGCGGAGATGAAGGAGCGGGTGGCGGATCTGGTGGGCCCCAAGGTCGCCAAGGAGCTCACCGTCTGCACCTTCCACGCCTTTGGCTGCGAGGTGCTGCGCCACTACATCGACAGGCTCGGCTACCCCAAGCGCTTCGGCATCGCCGACGCCTCGGATCAGGCCTCGTTGGTCAAGCGCGCCATGCGCGACGTGAAGATCGACGATCGGCGCTTCGACGCGCGGCGGGTGCTGGCGGGGGTCAGCCGGGCCAAGTGCTCGGGGGTAGCTCCCATAGCCGTTAACCATCAGTCATCGAGGAAGCAGCAGTCACCGGTCACCCCGAGCGGAGGGGCGAGCAGCGCGAGCCCCGGAGTCGAGGGGTCCCTCGACTCCGGCCGCCCCCTCGCAAGCTCCGGGCGGCCTGCGCTCGGGGTGAACGGAGCCGAGCCGACGAGTCGGTCAACGGCGATGGGGGTGCCTCCCACGCCCAAGCCCGAGGGGCTGGGCGACGAGTACGACCTCATCACCTCGGTGGTCTTCCCCAAGTATGAGCTGGCGCTCAAGGCGCAGGGCCTGGTCGATTTCGACGATCTGATTCTGCTGCCGATGCGGCTGCTCAAGGAGCACGCCGAGGTCCGCGACGAGCTGCAGGACCGTTGTCGCTACCTGCTCGTCGACGAGTACCAGGACACCAATCGGGCCCAGCTCGACCTGCTCGTCCTGCTGGCGGGCGAGCGCAAGAACGTCTGTGCGGTAGGGGACGACGACCAGTCGATCTACAGCTGGCGCGGCGCCGAGGTGGAGAACATCCTCTGCTACGACCGGCACTTCCCGGGCTGCAAGGAGATCCGCCTGGAGCAGAACTACCGCTCCACCTCCTCGGTGCTGGAGGCGGCCAACGCGGTCATCGCCAAGAACGAGGCGCGCAAGCCCAAGCGGCTGTTCACCTCCGCGGGGCCGGGCGAGCCCCTGCAGCTGGTGATCTGCGCCGACGAGGACGAGGAGGGTCGCTGGATAGCCCGGGAGATCGCCCGGCTGATCGCCGACGGCCGAAAGCCTCGCGACATGGCCATCCTCTATCGCACCAACGGCCAGTCGCGTCCGCTGGAGGAGAGCCTTCGCGCCGAGGACGTCCCCTATGACGTGGTGGGTGGGCAGGAGTACTTCGATCGCAAGGAGATCAAGGACATCGTGGCCTACCTCAAGGCCTGCCAGAACCGCTTCGACGAGGTGTCGCTGCTGCGCATCGTGAACGTGCCGGCGCGCGGCATCGGCGACACCACCCTCGAGCGGCTGGGGGCGCGGGCGCGCGCGCTCAAGCTGCCGATCGAGGAGGCTATCCGCCGCTCGAGCGAGTTCGAGGACCTGCCGGCAGGAGCCGCGGCTCGTCTCCAGGAGTTCCATGGGCTGCTCGAGCGCTACCGCCGGCGCCTGAAGACCGAGGCGCTCGACCAGGTGGTGCGCGACCTGGTCGCCGAGGTGGGCATGCGCGAGACGGCGCGCATGAGCGTGCAGAGCGCGGCAGCCGGAGCGCGCAAGGTGCAGGCGGTGGACGGCTTCCTGGACTCGGTGAAGAGCTACGCCGAGCGCGAGCGGAGCCCTTCGCTGGACGCCTACCTCAAGCGCATCGCCCTCAGCGAGCGGGAGGAGGACGGCGGCCCGCAGGCCTCGGCCGTGACGCTGATGACCCTCCACGCAGCCAAGGGTCTGGAGTGGCCCGTGGTGTTCCTATGCGGCATGGAGGAGGACCTCATGCCGCACTCGGGCATGCAGGGCGAGGCGCCCAACCTCCCCGAGGAGCGCCGCCTCGCCTACGTGGGCATCACCCGCGCGCGGGAGCGGCTCTACCTGACCCGGGCCAGCGCGCGGCTCAAGCGCGGCCAGCGCATGCCCCGGACGCCCTCGCGCTTCCTCGAGGACATCCCCAAGGACGTCACCGAGCTGCACGACCAGATGGCCCCGGCGGCGGGAAACCCGAAAGAGGAGGGCCGGGCCTTCTTCGCCGGGCTGCGCGCTCAGCTGAGAGGCAGCTGTAAGTCGTAAGTCGTAAGTCGCGCCACGACGAAAAAGCTCGAGCACAGCTCGGTAGCGCTCGTGGCCGCTTTTCACTCACGGCTTATGACTTATGACTCAAAACTGATTCATGTCGTCAGCAGCTCGTCGACCAGGGCCAGCAGCTCGTCATGGTGCCAGGGCTTGACGGAGTAGCGATCCAGGGTGCCGCTCTGCAGAGCGCTGACGATCGCATCGTCCTCGACGCCGCCCGACAGGAGCATGGTGCGCGTCTTCGCGCTGACCCGCTTGGCCTCGGTGGCGATGGTCAGGCCGTCGACCTTGGGCAGGTGGTAGTCGCAGATGAGGAGGTCCGGACCTTCGGCGAGCCGAGGGAAGACCGCCTCGGCGCCGCTGAACGACACGATCTCGGTGCCGGGCCGCCGCAGCACCCGCGTCAGCGATTTCAGGATGAGCTCGTCGTCGTCGACGATGAAGATGCGCGGCATGTCACTTGTACTTGACGTAGCCCGCCAGCACGTCCCGAACCAGCGAGCCGACGGGGATGCGGTTGCGCTCGGCGATGCCCTTGAGGATCTCGTAGGTGTCTTCGTTGACGCTCACGGTCAGCACCTTGTCCGAGCCTTCGGCACCGGCGCCCGACAGGTGCTGGGAGATCTCGGTCCTCTCCTGGACCTTGGGACGCAGGGGGATGGGCTCGGGCTTGGAGGAGTTGGCCTCATCCTCGATGTCCTCGAGGATCTCCTGCACGCCGGCGGGTGGCCGCCCGCCCGAGGTCAGCCGCTTCTTCTCCTCCTCGAGCTCGTCGCTGAAGAGCTGCTTGAGGAAGTTGGAGAGGTGGATGTTGGAGGGGGTGAACTCGTACTGGGAGAGGAATTGGTCGACGTCGTACTGCATGTCCCAGGCGGTCTGGTAGCGCAGCTCCCGGTCCTTCTCCAGCGCCTTCATCAGGATGCGCTCGACCGCCTCGGGGATGTCGGCCTTGAAGTAGCTGGGCGCGTAGATCTTGCCTTCGGTGATCGACTTGAGGATGGCCACCTCGCTGTCGCCGGTGAAGAGCTTGAAGCCGGTCACCCACTCGTAGAGCACCACGCCCAGCGAGAAGATGTCGGAGCGGTGATCGAGCGGCTTGCCCATGCACTGCTCGGGCGACATGTAGCTCAGCTTGCCCTTGATCTCCCCGGCCCGCGTCTGCTCGATCTGGTTGGCGGCCTTGGCGATCCCGAAGTCGAGGATCTTCACCGTCCCGTCGAAGGACACGAAGATGTTCTCGGGGGTGATGTCGCGGTGAACGATGTTCAGCGGGTTGCCGTAGATGTCCGTCTTCTGGTGCGCGTAGAAGAGCCCCTCGCAGACCGAGGAGGCGATCTTCAGGGCGTAGACCATGGGGAAGGGAATCCCCATGGCGTCGGCCTTGGGGATGATGCGGCGCATGTCCCGGCCGAAGATGTACTCCATGGCGATGAAGTACGTGTCGGCGATCTTCCCCAAATCGTAGATCTGGACGATGTTCGGATGGTTGAGCTGGGCCGCCAGCTTGGCCTCGTTGAGGAACATCTTCACGAAGCTCTTCTGGTTCGACAGGTGCGGCCGGATGCGCTTGATGACGATGGTCTTCTCGAACCCCTCGAGCCCGGCCTGGCGGGCGAGGAAGATCTCGGCCATCCCGCCGACCGCGATGCGATCGATGAGCGAGTACTTGCCGAACCGGTGCGCTTCCTTGATGCGACTATCCTCGGTGGGCATGCCGTCTCCAAAAAGGTCTGGCTCCCGCGTCCAGAAGCGAGAACGTCACATTATAGGAGGGGCGCTCTTGGGTGCCTAGAGCACCGAAGAGTTTGACGGACCGAGTGAAATCGGGGAGTTGCGTTCTCTCTCAGTCGGCCAGAGCAGCCGCAAAGCTACCCCGCACGACCCCTGCGGTGCCGAAGACCAGCTCGAGCTCTCCCGTCACCCCGTCGCCTGGCTCGCGTCCGGTGAAGTCGACCTTCAGGCGCCCGCTCGTGGCGCGCAGGCTGAAGCCGCCATCCGAGTAGCGCACGTCGCCCCCGCCAAGCGCCTCGGAGTCGGGGGAGGGGCCTGCCTCGGGAATCCACTCGACTGTGGCCTGAGGCCCTTCGCCTCCCGCCGCTCCCACTGCGAGCGCCTCTCCGCTCGGGGGCATCTGCAGGTTGCGGATCTGAAGGGTGAGACCGGCGCGCTTCCCCTCGCGCCCGGTGGCTTGCTCCGGCCCGGGGAGCGCGAGGACCACGCGGAAGGGGAGCGAGCCATGGACCACCGCGGTGGCGGTGCGGTCAAGCGAGGTCTCCCACGGGGGCTGGCCGTGGAAAAGGGAGCCGCGCAGCAGGGCCGCCCCATCGGAGGCGGAGCCGCATGCGGGTAGGGAGAGCGAGACCGAGGCCAGGAGGGCGGCGGTGAGCGCGCGGGCTACCACGAGTGTCCTCCGTAACCGGCTTCCAGCCAGGCCTGCAGCCCCAGGCGTCCGGAGCCGATGGCCGCCGGAGCGCATGCCGAGGAGCTGCAGACGTCGGGCGTCCCTGGGCCGTTCAGGAGCGCGTCGAGCCCCAGCGTCAGATGAGCACGGGAAGCGCGCATCACCACCACGACTCCAGCGACGCCCGCCCAGCTCGCCCGGTCGGGGACGAGGGCGCACTGGTCCTCTCCCGGCGCAGTGGGCGCACACCAGGCCCAGGCACGCTCGTAGCCCACCTGGCCTCCGGCCTCGAGCATGACGCGCAGCCAGCCCGAAAACGGCGCCACGCGAAGGCTGGCTCGAAGGTAGGTGGTGGCAGGACCGGTGTGGCGGCTTTGCAGGTCCTGGGCAGCGAAACCGCCGTGCGCGTAGACAGAGAGGGCCAGCTCGAGGTGGCGGCTCTCCCAAGCCGCGGAAGCACCCAGGCCCAGGGCGTTGCCGCCCGGTGCTTCGAGCGCCCGGTGCTGGTAGCTGAGCCCGAGCCCCAGCCGAAGCCGCCGCACGCTCCAGGAAGGAAGCGAGTCCCAGCCGACGGGGGAGGCAGCTCGCGCAGGAGCCTCCTCGGGAGACGAGGCTAGGGGCGGTGGGACAGCCGCCAGCGCGGTGGTGAGCAGCAGGCAGAGGGCAATCATCGAAGTCGGCGAATCCTAGCACCCCATGCGCTCGAAAAAACGGACGGCGCCCCAGAAGGGGCGCCGCTGGATGCTCCATGCCGAACGGAGGCGATCAGTTCTCGTCTTCGCCGTTGCTGCCGAAGTTCTGGATCGCCTTGCGCTTCACCTCGACGCCGGTGCGGCCGCCGCCGGCCTTGGTCACGTTGGCGTCCTGCTCTTCGCCACCGAGGGCGTTGGCGGAGGCGGCGAACAGCGCGCGCAGGTTCTGGCCGAAGAAGGTGATGACGGCGATGGCGGCGATGGCGATCAGGGCGACGATGATGATGTACTCCGTCATTCCCTGGCCTTCTTCGCTGCGGATGAGGGCGTTCATGCGGTTCATCATGGCTCTTCTCCTCGCTCCTTCGGGTTCGTGAGTCCCGACGCCGCCCGATGCGGCTGCCTGGATGGTTGGAAGTCTCCTGCAACCAGCGGCGATCGGCCATCGGTCAAACGGTCGAGAGGCATCGGTCATCGGGAGGATGGGGCCACGCACCGAATTGAAGCCGCCTCTGAAGAGAGGCGGACCTCGAAGCCCTTCCTCTTGAGGAAGTGGGCAGGCCATAATGCGCCGCCGGAGGTGGCATGAAGACCCTTTCTCTCGTCGCGGTGTGTCTGGCCTCCTCGCTGCTCGCGCCCATGGCGCTGGCGCAGGAGACCAAGATCCGTCCCCAGCTCGCGGTGCTCGACTTCCAGCCCCGCAAGGTGGATCCGCTCCTGGCGCAGAGCGCGACCGAGGCGGCCGCCGGGGCACTGCGCGAGCTGCGGGTCTTCAAGGTCGTCAGCCAGGCCGAGATCCGGCAGATGCTGGAGATCGAGCGGCAGAAGACGTTGCTCTCGGCGTGCACCGACGCGTCGTGCTTCGGGCAGATCGGCAACGCCATCGGCGCCCGCTACGTCCTCATCGGCAGCGTCACCGCCAATGAGGACCGCACCTTCACCTTCCAGGTGCAGCTGCTCGACATGAAGAAGTCCGAGACCCAGAGCCACGAGGCGCGCTCCGGACTCACCACCCCCAAGGACGTGCTCGAAGCGGCTCCCGGGCTCGCGTTGATGGCGGTGCGGCCCATCCTGGACAAGGAGCAGGGGTTCTTCGAGCTCAACTGCCGCGAGAACGGTGCCCAGGTGACCATCGACGGCCGGCTGCTGGGGGTCACCCCTTTCCCCATGCAGAAGCTGGGCTGGGGCCCGCACCGGGGGGTGGTGGAGAAGCAGGGGTTCATCGCCTGGGCCAAGGACGTGCAGGTCGAGCGGGGGCAGACCACCCTGGAGTCGGTGGCCATGGTCCCCTCTCCGGAGTTCATCGACTCCTACCACTCCAGGAACGCGCTGATGCGCGGCGGCGCCTGGGTGACC
>JACRCT010001274.1 GCA_016218885.1 Deltaproteobacteria bacterium
CGCAGCGCCGACACGAGCAGCGCCAGGACGCCGTCCGCGACCGTGGAAGCGTCCTCGTGGTTCACCCTGGGCAATAGCTCCTCCAGGGTCTCGAGGTACTCGCAGAACAGGCGGCCCGTGACGGTGTCGGGCGTAAGGGTCAGGCCGTGCAGGTCGAGGCTCTCGCCCATCGCGTCGTCGAGCAGGGAGCGAGGCACCATGACGGAGAAGTTCCGGTCCACGTCCTCCACCGACTCGCAGGTCTGGGCGAAGTCGGTGATGCCCACCATGCCCGGGCGCAGGCTCATCTCCCGGTGGCCGGCGAGCGTGTGCGCCGTGCCCGACTGGCACAGCTGGACCATGTACTGGTCCAGCCCGGTCCTGGCGACCAGCCTTCGCGACCGCTTGTAGCGTTGGGGCACGGTCCACATGGGGCCGCAGACCATGGGGCCCAGGCTGTAGAGCGTGGTGCCCGCGCGGAACTCCTCGGGGTGGTCGACCTCGATCTCGAACATCGAGGCCATGCCAGCCTGCCACGAGCGCCAGCCCTCGCCGGCGCCGTCCGGCTCGATGACCAGCTCCACGCGAGGCAGGGCTTGGGGCATCGAGCTCAGATTCGGCCGCTCAGACCATGTGCGCCTGGGAGCCTGCGGACGGGTCGACCGCGGCGGCCGCGGTGGATTGAGCCTGGACTTGAGGCGTCGGGCATGGGTCACTCAAGGCAAGAACGGAACTCGAGCGAGCGTGATTATCACGAAACCTCCCGCAGCTGCGCCGACGTCAGGGGGACGAGGGAGCCCGCAGGCACGCCTGCGTCCTCCTCCCACGCGGCATCAATCGCCGGCGTCACGGCGCCACCGACCGCTCTTCCTCGGAGTGGGCGCTCAGCGCGAGCGGCGCCGTCTGCGCAGGCCCATCATCGCGATCAGCAGCGGAGCGAGGAGCTCTGCCGTCGCTCCAGGCACGCCGCAGCCCAGGAACGACTCCTCCTCGGCAGGGGGCGCGGTGGCGGAGGCGACGCACGCGCCCGCCTTGCAGGCCCCCTTCGAGCAGGTGGTCCCGTCGGGCTTGTTGGGCGAGGTGCACCCGTAGAACGGGTCGCAGGTCGCCGTCTGGCACTCTCCCTGCGGCGTGCAGCTCACCTTGGCGCCTGGCGAGCACACTCCGGCCATGCAGAGGTCGCCGTCGGTGCAGGCATTCTTGTCGCTGCATCCGGTGCCGTCAGGGAGCACAGGGTTGCTGCAGCCGGTGGTGGGATCGCAGGTGCCAGCGCCGTGGCAGGCGTCGGACGCGGTGCATGAGAGAGCCTTGCCCACGCATTCGCCGGCGCTGCACGCGTCGCCTGTGGTGCACAGGCTCCCGTCGTCGCACGCAGCCTTCTCGGCCTTGTTGGCGTAGACGCACGTCTCGTCGACACAGGTCGGCGCCTCCTGGCACGACGTGGCCGCTGTGCAGTCGGCGGCGGAGGCGCACTGCTGCGGCGGGGCGATGGTGAAGTTGAAGCTCTCCGGCTCGCTGGTGGCGTTGGCGGCGTCACGCGCGATGAGGACTGCCGTGTGGTCTCCGGAGACGAGGTCGGTCACCGTGCAGCTGAAGGTGGTGGTCCCGGCGCAGGGCTGGGCCGCAGCGCCGTCGACCGCGAGCTCCACCACCTGCAGGTCACCGTCGGAGTCCGTGGCGGTCCCGGTGACGATGAGCGTCGAGCCGACCTCCTGATGCTCGTAGGTCGCGATCTCCGGGTCCGCGGGGACGATGGTGAAGCTGAAGCTCACCGGGTTGCTGGTGGCATTGGCGGCGTCGCGCGCGGTGAGGGCCGCCGTGTGGTCGCCAGGAGCGAGGCCGGTCACCGTGCAGGTGAAGGCGGAGGTGCCGGCGCAGGGCTGGGCCACACCCCCGTCGACCGCGAGCTCCACGCCCTGCAGGTTACCGTTGGGGTCGGTCGCGGTCCCGGTGACGGTGAGCGTCGCGCCGGTCTCGTGGTGCTCGTGCGTCGCGATCACCGGCGGCTGGTTCCCCGAAGAGACCGTGACCCGGGCGTCGGCGCTCCCGGTCTTTCCATTGCTGTCGGTGGCGGTGACGGCCGCGGTGTAGCTGCCGTCGGCGAGCGCTCCGGGGATCTCCACCGAGTAGGTGACGGTGGCGCCGGGGGTGATCGCGGCCGCGTGCGTCGCGGACTGGAAGGCCACGCCCACAGCGGTGATGGTGCTGCCCGCCGCGGTCGCGGTGGCCGTCCCGCTCACGGTGAGCCGGGTGGAGGCGGAGTCGTAGCTCGCGGAGGCGGTCAGGGTCGGCGGTGTCTGCGCGATGTTGGGGACGATGCGCGGGTTGTTGTCGTCCCACAGCTGCGCCACGAACATCGGGTAGTCCATCGCCATGGTGTTGAAGTAGATGACCCCCACCTGCCCGTTGGGCGCGGCGTTGAGCTTGTTGATGTCGAAGTCGCCATTGGCGGTGATGTAGCTGCCCGCAATCAGATCGGCCCGGGTCGGGGTGACGCTCACGTCGCCGGGCCCCTGGGCCCCGGCGGGCCAGGAGTGGCGCAGGGTGTCCTGCTCGATGCGGACCAGGTGCGTCTTGCCAGCGGCATCCTGGTAGTGCGTTGCGTGGGCGGCCCAGGTGCGCGCCGTGGCGTTCTTGACCAGGCACTTGACCGGGCTGGACGAGATCGCGCCCTGCATCGCCTCGCCGCCCGGGCAGCCGATGCCCTGGCCCGTGGCAAGGTCCGAGGTCCCGCTCTGGGTGACTCCGAGCAAGGTGGCGAAGCCCTCCTCGTTGTGCTCGCCGTTCAGGTAGGGGCAGAGCTTGTCCCCATCCCATACGGTCTGGTCGCTGAAGTTCATCGCTGGCAGATCGTTGTCGTCGGAGATGAGCGCCACCACCAGCTCCTTGAACTTGGCGGCGGCGGTGGTCGAGTTGGCCGAGCCCGCCAGATAGCCTTCGCACTTCGTCCTCACGCTGTTGAGGTAGGGCGGGTAGATGGCGGTCGACTGCGAGGTCCCCATGCCGGGGCCCGCAGCCGAGGCGATGCCCGAGAAGAGCTCGGGCGCCATGCAGGCCACCTGCATCGCCACGGTGGCGCCGGCAGAGAGGCCGGCCAGGTAGATCTGGTTGGGATCGATCGAGAGGAGCGGATCGCTCACGATCTGGCTCGCGGCCGCGATGATCCTCTTGTGGTCGAGGCTGTTCGGCGTGGGCTGCGAATTGTACCCGTAGTTGTAGCACTCGACGTTGGTCGCCTGCGGGTTCGGGTAGACGGGCGCCTGCACCTCCGGGACGATCACCACGATGCCGTAGGCCTCCGCAGCCTCTGGCCAGCCCGAGCCCTGCGCCACCTGAAACGAGGAGACGCCGCAGCCCTTCAGGTGAAAGACGGCAGCGCGCTTGTGGTCCACCTTCCGCGAGTAGCCATTGGGCACGTAGACCCAGGCACCACTGAGGCCTGCGAACGGGGCCCTGTAGGACCAGTTCGTTCCCGCGGCCCAGGCGGTTTCGTTGGGCAGGCTCACCGCCCCATACGCAGGCAGGGCGGTGAGAGCGAGCAGGGTCGCAGCGATCGCACAAGTCTTTGGAATCATGGGCGTGTCCGGGGCGGCCCAGGGCGTCTGGGTCAGGCCCAGCCTCTATCCGGCCCGAGTCATCGGACTTGGTCGCGCCGGTGGTCCGGCAGCGCACGGTCAAGGAGGGGTATGACGCCCGGGGGCTCGCGCTCCACTGGGACGGATTCACGGCTCGTGTGGCGTCAGCAGGTGCCGGGCGAGGGGCGAGGCGCCGACGAGCATCGCCGTACCCAGCCCCACGTAGATGAAGCCAAGCCACACCCGGGGAATGGGGCTATGCCGGAGCATCGCGCCCACCCCCATCATCAGCGGCAGCACGGCCCAGCCAGCCGGCGACAAGAACCCGAACACGCAGCGCCGATTGCCGCGCCCCTCGATCCGCGCCGCATTGCGCATCGCGACCTTGCCGAGCAGGAAGTGGCCCTTGAGCCAGCCGGCTCCTCCCGCGACAAGAAGGCCGACGACCAGGACCGAGGGCGGAGCGGAGTGGCACCACCAGAGGCCCGCTGATTCCAGTCCGAGCCCCACCGCTATCCAGAGCGCAGCCGCGACCGCGAGGCGCGTCCAGGCGCTCACGGCGGGGGTCCAACGTCGGGGACGGGCTGGTCTCGGGTCGCTCACGTGCTGCAGATCCAGAGGGAAATCCCTCGCCGCACTGATTGTAACGTCGCCGACGGCGCGCGCATTCGAGGCGCTGGAGGGCGAGCGAGCGCTGATCGTGCGAGCGTGGCGGGACACGCCTGTCTGGCGGGGTAGCCGGCGATGGCTGGCCACCCCGCTCTAGCAGCGGTCGGTGCCGCCATGGCTGGTCGCTTGCCGCGCGTCCTTGGGGGCTCAGGCCGGGGCGGGCGCCGCGCACAGGGCG
>JACRCT010001275.1 GCA_016218885.1 Deltaproteobacteria bacterium
GGGCGAACATGGTGCAGGATTCCCAAGCGACCTGGGATGGATTCTTTGGAGAGCATCCTAATGCCTACGGGTTTGAGGGCTTGTCTCCGGCTTCCGACGGCTATCACGAGCTCGGCGCTACCGGAGGCACCTATGTGACGGATGTCCAATTGATGGGCACCAAGTCTTTCAAGTTCCACTCGCAGGGCGCCTGGCCCGCCGGACCCGGCGGCCTTGGTAATCACGCGGCCATCGATCCTCGAGGCACGAGAGGCGACTCTGGCGATCTTTGGATCCGGTTCTATTGTCGCTGGAACCTCATCGCCGGAGCATGGCCAACCAATTATTTGAAGGTCATTGACTCTCAAGGCGGGCCTGTCAACCAATATTACCTCGACATCGCCGGCGCCTCTGGCGGGCAGCCTCAGAACTTCAATGCGACCTACGACAGCGCAGCGCACGACTCACCGATACCAGGCGGAGCACTGAAGAACAACAGGTGGTACACCATTGAGCTGCATTGGAAATCGACGACCCCCAGGGCGTACGAACTCTGGGTTGATGGGGTGCAACTTGAACGGGCGACCCCCTCGATGAACTCTACCGTTCAGTATCTCCTGTTTGGCATCATCAATCTGGCAGGCACCCAGAGTTCCTTTTCACTCGACTCCTGGTTCGACGGACTCGCCTTCGGTCCGTCCAGGGTCTACCCCGCTTCAACGATAGAGGTGAGCGGCGATGGTGTGGACTGGAAATATCAGGAGCCCATGAAATTGAGCGATACCTCAGCGCAGATCAAGCTCGACCTGACAGGGCTCACCGGAACAAGCTATCGATTGAGGGTCACCAACAATCAGCAGCAGACGAGCGCCGTCTATATCCTGAGCGGCGGTTCGGTGGATGCCTTGCCGCCCACCCGCTCCAATGGCTCGCCGTCGGGCACCCTCGCGGCGGGCACGGCCTCCGCGACGGTCTCGCTCGCCACGAATGAGGGCGCCACTTGCCGTTACTCGACTCAAGCAGGCACGGCATTCACCTCGATGAATGGGGCCTTCTTGTCGACCGGCGGGACGAGCCACTCGTTCGAGGCCACCGGCCTGGCGAATGGCCGCTCCTATTCCTATTACGTTCGCTGCCGGGACGCCGCCGGGAATGCGAACCCGGACGACTACCTCGTGTCTTTCTCCGTGGCGAGCGGAGGCACGCCTGGGCAGACAGGGACGCTGCTCTTCGCCGAGGGCTTCGACGACGCGAGCTTGGCGGCGCGCGGCTGGTACGACAACACCAACATCTTCATCTCCACGAGCGAGCATGTGGCTGGCAGCGCGGGCTCGGCGCAGTTCCAGTTCAACCAGGGCGCCACGGCGCCGTCTTCGGGCGGTGCGATGCGCAAGCTGTTCGCCCCCACCGACACCCTCTACATGAGCTACTGGCTCAAGTATGACCCCTCATGGCAGGACCAGGCGACCTTCGGCCACCACGAGATCTTGCTGCTCACTGACCAGAATGACCCGTGGAGCAACTTGGCTTTCACTCGCCTGACCGCCTACGTCGAAAGCTGGGGAACGCCCGGGCAGTCGGTGCCCGTGACCCCGCACGTCTCCTTCCAGGACGGGCAGAACATCGACCAGGCCAAGATCGGCGTTGACCTGACACAGGTGACCGAGGCCCGGGCCGCATGTGGCTGCAACGGTGTGTTGGATGCCTTCAGCGCCACCTGCTACGACTCCGGCGCGGGGGTCTACTGGAATGGCAAGAGCCTCTCGGGCGGGGCAGTGCTCTCGCCCGGCCAGTGGCGCCACGTGGAGGTGTTCATCAAGCTGAACAGCATCGTCAACGGCAAGGGCGTGGCCGATGGCGTGGTGACCTACTGGCTCGACGGGCAGCAGGTGTTCTCCTCGAGCAAGGCCTCGATGCGGACCGGGCAGCACCCCACTATGAAGTTCAACCAATTCGTGATCGCGCCTTGGATGGGCAACGGCAGCCCGAAGGCCCAGTCCCTCTGGCTCGACAAGCTGGAGGTCTGGAACGGGATGCCGAACGGGACTGCCAAACCGCTGCCGCCTATGAATCTGAGGGTCCGGTAGCTCGCAAGCGGCCAGGTTCGGGAGGGGGGCTGAAGACCGCCCCTCACCTCCGTGTCGGACTTGGCGCCACTCTTCCTGGCCGATGGCTTCGCGGTCAGCAGCGACCGAGGTGGCGCGGCGACGCCTTCGGCGCCTCGCGGAGCAGCAGGTTCGGTGGCAGAGGACGCTCTCGCTCTTCGACGGGCTGATGACCTTCGCCGGCACGGTCATCGGCACCGGCCGCTCGACGTCACTGCCTCCCCCTCACAAGCTGAGGCTCGAGGATCTCGTCGCTGCAGCCTTCACTTCCTCGTCGGCGACATGACTCGTAATTCGGACGCGTTCAGCCGTTTCCCATGCCTGCCTCCCCAGGTAGGTTGGAAACGTGACGCACCACCTCCAGCTCTCCTGGGCACTGGCCCTCTCCTGCGTGGTGGGCTGCGCGACGGCGACGCCCCCTGCGCCCGGCACCCCGGGTCTTCGCGACCTGGAGATCGAGGGCAACCGCTCCGTTCCGGACAAGACGATCGAGGCGCGCATCGTCACCTCCGGCACCTCCTGGCTGCCCTTCACCCAGAAGCGCTACTACGACGAGGCGGTGCTCGAGACCGACCTCAAGCGCATCCTGCGGCTGTACCAAGCCCAGGGCTTCTACAAGGCGCGCATCGCCGGCCGCGAAGTGACGCCCGTGGGTGGCGAGCGGGTCGACGTCACCATCCGCATCGAGGAGGGCCCGCCCACCCTCATCCGCGCGGTGACCGTCGACGGTCTCGCCGAGGTGGCCGCCGAAGCGAGCGAGCCGGTCCTGCTCGACCTCCCGGCGCAGGTGGGCGAAGTCTTCAAGGAATCGGCCTACGAGAGCACCAAGAGCCTCATCGCCGATCGCTTGCGCGAGGCGGGCTATGCCGAGGCAGCGGTCACCGGGGAAGCCGTGGTGGACCTGCCCTCCGACCGGGCAGACCTCACCTTCCGTGCCCAACCCGGAGAGCGCTTCTGGTTCGGCGCCATCTTCGTGGCCGGAGCCAGCCAGGTTCCACGTCAGCGGTTGGTGGACGAGGCGCGGGTGGCCATCACCGAAGGCCAGCTCTACAGCGAGTCGGCCCTCATCGAGGCCCAACGCCGCATCTTCGACCTGGGAGTCTTCTCCACGGTGCGGGTCAGCCGCGGCGCGCCCGATCGTCGCTCCCACACGGTCCCCGTGGTGGTCAACGTGCGCGAGGCCGCCTTCCGGACGCTGAGCTTCGGCGCCGGCCTGGGCCTCGACCCGCGGCGCACCGAGCTGCCGCGGCTCTCCACCGAGTGGGACAACCGCAACTTCTTTGGCGGGCTGCGCCGCTTCACCGCGACGCTCGAGGGGGCAGTGGTCTACCTGCCCAACCTGTGGACCTTCTTCCGCGGCGAAGCCCCGGAGGTGGACGTCGCCGTCCTCGCCAGCCTGCAATTCGAGCAGCCGCAGGTCATCGGCAAGAGCTGGAGCCTTGCCCTCTCCTTGACCGGAGAGCGCGGCGTCGATTCCGGGTACAAGTACTTGTCGGCCGAGGGAAGCGTGGGGTTGATCTACCGCTACAAGCGCATCTTCGACTTCGCGCCCTCCTACAACCTCTCCTTCTTTCGACTGACCGGTGAGACGGCGGCCGCGGTGAACCAGGCCTCGCAGCAGGCCGTCCTGGACGAATGCTCCAGGCGCGGCGACATCTGCCGGCTCGCCTACCTGGAGGCACGCTTCGCCTTCGATCGGCGCGACAGCATCATCGAGACCACCTCGGGCACCTATTCGGCGCTTTCCCTCCAGTGGGGGAGTCACCTCCTTCTTGGCGGATACAACTACGTCCGCCTGCTCCCCGAGATGCGGGTCTACGTGCCGCTGGGCCCCACCGTCCTCGCCGCGCGGTTCCAGGCCGGGATGCTCTGGCCCCTGGACGACCAATCCTCGAGCGTGCTCACCCGCTTCTTCCTGGGCGGCTCCACCTCGCAGCGCGGCTTCGGCTACCGCCAGCTCGGTCCGAGTCTCGCAGCCTGTCGCTATCCGGTGACGGATGCAGAAGGCAAGCCCCGCTGCGCCCTCTCACAGGACGTGGGACGCGACCCCGAGGACGATGACGCCGACCTTCTCCCCCTCGGGGGGAACGGGATGCTGGGCGCGAACCTCGAGCTGCGCATCCCCTTGCCCGCGAGCCTCGGACTGGTGACATTCCTGGACGTGGGAGAGGTGGTCCCCGGGCTGAGCCAGCTGCGCTTGGAGAACCTCAACCTCGCGGTGGGGATCGGCTTCCGCTACCGGACGGTCTTCGGCCCCGTGCGGCTGGACGCAGCCTACCGGGTGAACAACCCCGCGTCCGTCCCCATCAGAGCCGACGGTCTTCCACACGAGGCCGACATTCCCACCATCTCCCGCTTCGCGCTGCACTTCAGCATCGGGGAGGCCTTCTGACCACGACCGGCCCCGAGAACGGGACGAGCTCCCTGCCCAACGGGGCCGACCCCCGGCCGCCGAGACATCGGCTGCGGCGCCGGGTCCTTTTGGGGTTCGCCATCGTCTTCGCGCTGGTGGGGCTCGGCATCTTCGCGGCGCTCACCTGGCTGAGCTCGACCCCAGGCGAGAGAAAGCTCCGCGACACGCTTCTGCAGACGGTGAACGCGGAGATCGCCGGCCGAGTCCTGATGGGCGATCTCCAATTCGATGGCTCGGGCCGGCTCATCCTCCGGGACCTCGCGCTCTTCGACCCGGACGGGAAGCTCGTCGCCACCCTCGGCCGCCTGGACGTCAAGGTCGACCTGAAGGAGCTCCTCGAGGAACGAATCAAGGTCGAGAAGCTCGCGATCTCCTCGGTCGAGCTCCTGCTCACACAGGGCCCCCAGGGCTTGAACCTCGTGCGCGCGCTCACCTCTCGGCATCCCTCTCCGGCATCCAGCGGCCAGCCCTCGCCCTTCGGGTGGGACTTGGCAGTCGACGCAGCCGCCCTCGACGGCCTGCACGTCGTCTTTCGACCGTCCCCAGAGGCGGCATCCTCCGCCGAGCTGCGCGCCGGTCGGATAGGCCTCTCTGGAAGGTACCGGATCGGTGGCTCCCTGCTCACGCTCGAGGCCAGTGGCGAGCTGGCTTCTCCGGTATCGGGCCCTCTCAGGCTCGCGCTCTCCGCCCACGGCGGCTCGAAGGCCAGCCCTCACGACCCGATCGCCCTCGAGAAGCTGGAGCTGACGGCCGGCGCCTCCCGGCTGCGGATGAGCGGCGTCTATCAGGACGGCCATCTGCAGGCCCAGCTCCCCGAGCTGTTCCTCTCGCGCCGCGACGTGCTGGCGCTCGTACCCGAGGCCCCGCTCGCCAGCGATCTGCCGCTCTCCGGGACTGCGGGAGTGGACGCCCATCGCGCCACCGCCTCGCTGCGCCTGCCGATGAAGGACGGGGCCCTGGCGATCGACGCCGGCCTGGAATTCTCCCCGCTGCTCGCCGACGCGACCCTGCACCTGGAGGGCTTCGACCTTTCGGCGCTCCTCACCGGTGCCCCGCCCACGCAGCTGGTGGGCAGCGCCCAAGCTACCTTCGCGGCCGGGGAGCCCGCACCCGGCAACGGCAGCCTCTCGTTGAAGCTCGAGCGATCGAGCGTTCGTGGCGTATCCATCGCGAGCGCCAGCGCCAACGTGCAGCTCCTCGGCGAGGAGCTGCTGCCCTCGGCGGTCGTGATGTTGCCCGGGGGCCGGGCGACCGTCAGCGGGTCCGCGAGCGCGCAACACCTGAGCCTCAACGCGCTCCTTGGCGCCTCTGACCTGGGCGCCTTCGCCGGCTCGATCGCGCTGCTTGCCGGCGGAGAGCCACCCGCGCTCGAGGGCCGCGGCGCCCTCCACGCCCGAATCCAGGGCAGCCTTCGCGCCCCTGCAGTCACCCTCGACGGCGGCCTCGAGCGGCTCGCGGTGGGCGCCTTCACCGTGGAGGGCCTGAGACTCGAGGCCCGGCTCCCGAACGCGCTGAGGCCCTACCTGTTCGAGGCACGCGTGAGCGCGACGAGAGGGACGATCAGCGAGCTGCCATTCGCGCACCTGGCCGCCGACCTGCAAGCGAACGGGCGCACGTTCTCCGCGGACCTGACGACCACGGGCCTTGCCGGCCTGCGGACCCACCTGGCCGGCGAGCTCGACCCCGACCAGCGTGGCGGCAAGCTCGCTGAGCTGGTGCTGGCGACTCAAGAGGCTCGTTGGACCCTTGGCCCGCCCGCGACCCTCGACTTGCGCGGGGGCCTGCAGGTCGACCGCCTGGTGCTCACCTCCGGAGAGCAGAGCCTGGAGGTCCGAGGAGGGATCGCGCGCTCCGCGCTGGCAGTGGCGCTCAGCGCAAAGAAGGTCGCGCTGGAGAAGCTGCCCAAGATACTCATCCCCGGAGGCCTCGAGCTCGCTGGGAGCATCGATCTCGACGCCCAGGTCGGCGGCACGACCCGCGAGCCCCAGGGCACGGCGACCCTCTCGGCCACGAGCGCGCGGATTCGAGAATGGGAGGACCTCGACCTGCAGGCCGAGGTCGCGCTCAACTCGAGCCGAATCTCGGGAAAGGCGACGGCGCATCGCCATGGCGCAGCGCTGCGCGCCAGCGCCGATCTGCCGCTCCAGCTGCTCGAGGCTCGCGCCGGCACGCCCACCGCCTTCGACCTCGAGCTGACCAACGTGTCGCTGGTGGATCTGGGCCGGGTCCTGCAGCAGCCTTCCCTTCGCCAAGGCAGCGGCGCCTTGCGGGCACAGCTTTCGGGAACCTCCGACAATCCGCAGCTGCACTGGACTCTGCTCGTCAATGACGCGGTGTGGGAAGGCCTTCCCGCGACCAGCCTGGTCGCGAGCGGCGACGTGGCCAGCGACACGGCGCTCAAGGCACAGCTGCAGACTCCGGGCGGACCCATCAGGGTCGAGGGCAGCGGCGCCATCTCGCTGCGCGCATGGGCCGGCGGTCCCACGCAGGAGAAGCTGCGCGCGGTGCCCTTGCAGGCCACGGTGGAGGCGCCGTCCCTGGCGCTCGACCGGTTCGCGGGCACGCTCCTGCCCGCGGCGACCCGGGGCACTGCGAGCGTCTCGGCGAACCTGACAGGACCAGTCTCGCGTCCACGAGGCGAGATCGCCTTGAAGCTCCGAGACGGGGCGCTCGCGCAGCTGACCGAGCTCGGAGGCTCGGCCAGGCTGCAGGCCCTCGGAGACGCTCTGGTGCTCGAGGGCTTCACGAGCTTGAGGGCCCAGCGCCTGGCAACGATCTCGGCTCGCCTCGAGGCCCCGGTGGAGCAGCTCCGGTCGCTGGAAGCCTTGGGGGCGACCCGGGTCCAGGCACGCATCGAGTCGGGGCCCGTGGACCTGCCGTCCCTCCTGGCAGAGGAAGAGAGCCCTGCTACGGGGCAGCTCATCGCCGACGTGGACCTTTCGGGCACGCTCGCCTCCCCTCTTGTCCAGTGGCGAGCCTCGGTCGCAGATCTCAAGGCGGGCGGCCGACCCCTCGCCGCCATGGAGGCCACGGGCCGGTACCGGGACCAGGTGGCCACCGCTGAGCTGAGCCTGAAAGCCCAGCAGGGCGGCGAAGCCAGGGCCCAGGGCTCCATCAAGGCCGACCTCGGCCTGCTCGGGCTGGCCCAGAGCATCCAGTGGCCGCAGGTCCCACTCGAGGCCACGCTCGAAGCGCGGGAGCTCCACGTGGGCATGCTCAACGGACTCATCCCGGCAGTACGCTCGCTGGAGGGGCTGCTCTCTGCGCAGGCGAGTGTCACCGGCACGCTCGGAGCGCCCCTGCCGCGCGGCACCCTCGCCGTCCGAGAAGGACGCGTCGGCCTTCCCGGATATGGGACCTATCGCGACATCTGCCTTGATCTTGCGGCGACCGATTTGACGATCGAGCTGAGCCGCTTGGAAGCCCGAGCGGGCGGTGCGGGCTCGCTGCGTTTGTCAGGCAGGGGCCAGCGCGCCAGCGTTGCCGAGCCCTATCAAGTCGCCCTTCAGGCCTCGCTCAACAAGGTCCCGCTCGTCGTGGACGACCAGCTCGTCGCGCATGTGAGCGGAGAGACCGAGCGCTGGACCGGGACGCAACAGGGCCAGCAGCTGTCGACCGAGCTCCTCCTCAAGAAGCTGGTGATCGACCTGCCACAGGCGAGCGGCAAGGAGCTGCAGTCCCTCCAACCCAATCCGGAGATCGTGATCGTCGGCGGCGAGCAGAAGAAGGAGAAGGAGGAGGTACGTGCCGAGGAGCAGAGCCCTGCCCTGCGCCCCTCGCGAGGCGAGGGCGGTTTCGCGCTGGTGCTGGCCGCCCGCGCCCCCGGCAACGTGTGGGTGCAATCGAGCGACGTGAAGATCGAAGTCGCCGCCGATCTGCAGGTCACGGCAGGACAGGGCCCGGTGGCCGTGCGGGGCAACGTCATGACGCGACAGGGGCGCGCCGACGTGATCGGCCGCAAGTTCGAGATCTCGCGAGGCCTGGTGACCTGGTCAGCCGGCGACGAGCCCGACAACCCCCGCCTCGACGTCCTGGCCGTCCACGAGAATGTGCGCGAGCAGGTGACGGTGAAGGTGTACGTCACGGGCAGCGCGCAGAAGCCCAAGATCGAGCTCTCCAGCGAGCCCCCACTCGACGAGCAGCAGATCGCGACTCTGCTGGCCACCGGGCGCCGCGAGCTCAAGCGCGGCTCCGGCGGCGTGGCCTCGGGCGGCGGAGCGGCTTCGGTGCTGACCTCCCTCGCCGCGGATCGGCTGCGCAAGACCATCGGCACCAAGCTCCCGCTCGACGTCCTGCAGGTCGAAGTCGGCGAGCGGGGCCTTGAGTCGGAGGCCGGGACCTACGTCACCGAGCGGATCTACGTCGGCTACCGCCGCAACTTCGGCGCCGAGCCCGAGCGCGGAGAGAATACCAATGAGGTCCGCGTGGAGTACCAGCTCAGCCCGCGCATCTCCATCGAGACCCAATATGGCGACGCGGGGCGCGGCGGGGCCGACGTGGTCTATACGCGAGAGTACTAGCGAGGCTGGCGCCTTGGCCTTGGGAGCCAAGTCCGGGGTGGTTGCGGCGCCAGCCTCGAGCCGTAAGTCGTGAGTTGTAAGTCGTAAGTGGACCTCGAACGCGGCGGCGGTCTCGGGTTGCACCTGGCCGTCGAGTTCGCGGGTAGTTCAGTGCCCCTTGCGCGTTGTAGGCTCCCCCTCCAATGCACACGCGCCTGGCATCCTTTGCCTCTCTCCTGGGACCGCGGGCGTCCTCGGATGAAGGGCGCGCTCTGAATCGGTCGGCCCTGTGGGCGCCCGCGATCACCCTGGCCCTGGCCGTCCTCGCAACTGCCCCCGAGGCACGGGCTGCCGGCCCTCTGGGCCCCGAGGGCTCGCCCATCACGACCTCGAGCTACACCATCGACTTCTTCACCGGTCCGGTCGTCAGCTCGGCGCGAGTGACGGCCCTGGGGGGCGCCTTCTCGGGCATCGCCGAGGGAGTGGACGCCGATCCCATCAACGTCGCCGCCCCGGCCATTCGCGTCCCGTGGTCGTATTCGTGGTTCGACTACGACGTCACCTTGGGCGTGTCACTGCCCGGCATCTTCTCCTACTCGGACTTCGAGAACGCCGGCGACGGCGGCTACCGCTACGACCCGTTCTACGTGCCGAGCGCCGGCCTCAACCTCCTGTTCGGCCGCACCGCCCTGGGGGTCTACGCCGACAACCGCCGCTACTCGCTCTCCCTCGAGGCCGACGGGGACCAGGAGAAGGAGAGCTTCGCGGCGTCCTTCTACAACGTGCACGTGCTGCTCGCCCGCGCCTTCTGGCGGGGGCAGCTCGCGGCTGGCCTCGGGATGCGCATCATCTCGTTCGACCTCGAGAACCAGGCCACCCGGGCCAAGCGTCTCTCGCTGTCAGGGGTCGGCGCCGAGACCGGCGTCCTGCTTGCGCCGACCGGATGCCGCTGGCGGCTGGGGGTCACCGCCCGGCTGCCGGTCTCCGCCGTTCCCAGCGCCGGCGACCTCCAACCCGACGAGAAGGGAGACCTCATCGGCCCCGGTGGCTTCTATCTGCCGAAGAGCGTGCAATTGCCCTGGGAGGTCGAGGCCGGGTTCGCCATCGACCTCGGCGAGCGACCGCTCAATCCGGAGTGGGCCAACCCCACCGAGTACGACCGCGCCCTGCGTGCGGAGATCTCCCGGGCGCGATCGATCCGCTCCGCCAAGGCCCTGCCTCGAGGCGAGGAGAGGAAGCTGCGCCTGGAGGAGGAGGAACGGCTCGATTCGCATCTCGACGACCTCTACGATCGACGCAAGCTCGCCTTCCGCCAGATGTCGCGGCGGCGCTTCCTGCTCACCGGCTCGGTCCTCCTCTCGGGAGCGGTGGGCGACGCCGTGGGGACCCTGTCGATGCTGCAGCAGACCGTCGCGCGCTCGGGGGTGAGCGTCTCGGTGACCCCGCGGCTGGGCCTGGAGGCGGAGCCGCTGCCTCACTGGCTCCAGCTGCGCATGGGCGGCTACCTCGAGCCCAGCCGCCTCGTTGAAGCCAGCTCCCGTCTCCACTTCACGACCGGCTTCGATGTGAAGGTCCTCCCCTGGAGCGTGTTCGGTCTGTACTCCGAGGGGACCTGGTGGTCGGTCGGCGCGGTGCTCGACGTGGCGAAGCGCTACACGAACCTCTCCTTCCGCCTGGGGGTGTGGCACTGAGCCACCTCAGGCCACGGAGCCGCCCAGGCCTTGCGTCCCGTGGCAGACAGCATTCGGCCGCCGAGAAAGAGGCGTGGTTGCAGCTTTAGGACTTGCCTCACCGCCCTGGCTGAATAGTCTGGATGGCTCATGAGCTCGCTTGCCAAGGGCCTGGGCCTCACGGTGACCATGCTCTTCGCCACGCCTTGCCTGGCGCGGGGAGAGACGCTGGTGGAGCCTTCCAGCGAGCAGGAGTTCGAGCGCACGCCCAACATCGAGGGCAAACCGTTCCTGTGCCTGGGGGCCGGGGTGCGCAAGAAGGTGTTCTTCCAGATCTACGCCATCGACTTCTGCGTGGAGGCCCAGGCAGGGCGGGCCGAGATCGCCAAGTACCTTCAGAGCCCCGACGGACGCCGCCATGCGGGAAAGAAGGCCGAAGCGCTCGCCCGCTCGCTGCGCGAGGACGAGGCGTTCTTCGCGCACGTGGTGTCGATGCCGGTAGAGAAGAGCGCCGACGTGGTCTTCGTCCGCGACGTCACGAGCCAGCAGCTGCGCGACGCCTTCGCCTGGGTGCTCCTGCAGGCGCTGGGCGAAGAGGCCCGGGCCCGCATCGACGCCTTCGTCGCCATGATCGACCGCGACATGAAGGAAGGCGACCGCATGACCCTGCGCACCAAGCCCTCGGGAGAGGTGATGCTCGACCTCGGCGTTCCCCATCAGGTGCGTGACGAGCGGCTGGCCTACTCGCTCTGGCAGGCCTATCTGGGCCCGGAGAGCATCATTCCCGACCTCAAGGCCTCCATCGCCGAAGGCACGGCGGTCCACGCCACGCGCTGAGCAGATGGGGTCGCCGGAGCATGGTCGAATGGCTCGACAGGCTGGTGCATGAGGCCGGCTCGACGGGCCTGGTCGCCATCGCGCTCGGGGCCTTCATCGAGTACGTCTTCCCGCCCTTCCCTGGCGACACCGTCACCGTCCTCGGAGGCCTGTATGCCGTCCGCGGAGGCTGGCCGGTCTGGCTCGTGTTCGCGTCGGTCATGGCGGGAAGCCTCGCCGGAGCCTTCCTCGACTTCCTGTTCGGGCGCTGGGTGGGCCGGCGCATCGACACCGCACCGGCAGGCGCCTGGTACCTGCGGCACCTGTCCCCCGCGAAGCTGCGCGAGTGGGAGGCTCGCTTCCGGACCCGCGGCTCGCTGTGGCTCGTGCTCAACCGCTTCCTTCCCGGCCTGCGCGGGCCGATCTTCGTCGCCGCCGGAGCATCCCGAATCCCCATGGCCAAGGTGCTGGTCCTCGGCGGCCTCTCGGCCTTCTTGTGGAACGGGCTGCTCTTTGGAGCAGGCTATGCGGTCGGAGGCCAGGCCGACCGGCTGGAGTCGCTGGTCCGCGTATACGGGCGGGTAGCCTGGGCCGTCCTCGCCTGCGTGCTTTTCGTGGTTCTAGTCCGCTGGTGGTGGCGACGCCGCCGGGTGGCTCGGGACCAGCCTCGCTCGTAGAGCAGCAGGTCCCGGTCGAGGGTCTTTCCGCACGGCGGCGACTGAGAACGCATGCAACCGTGAAGACCTAAAACGGCGTATTCATTAGCTGTTTATGGAGCCTCTTCCTTCGTTAATCTAACTTAACTTGATCCCAGACAATGCCGGTTGTAGATGTTCCGGCATGAAGACTATCTCCCTAGCGGAGGCTCCCCCTGAGGACGTCCATCGCTTCGCCGAGTTGGTGCGGACGATTGGCCGCCAGTGGCCATTGCGCGACCCCCTGGTCGGCGAAGTGGCCGCGGAATCGGAGCTGTCCCACTCCCAGTTCCACGTCCTGATGTGGCTGGGCAGCGACGGCGCGCTCACGATGGGCGAGCTGGCGCGCCGCGCGTGCATCACCGAGAAGACCATCACCGGCGTCGTCGATCGGCTCGAGCGGATGGACCTGGTGCAGCGGCAGCGCGACCAGAGCGATCGGCGGGTGGTGCGGGTGGTCCTGACCGAGCAGGGCCAAAGCAATCACAAGCAGATCGAGTCGATCATGCAGGGCCGCCTCGCCCGCTTCCTGGGCGTCCTCGACCCGGAGGATCGCGAGGCGCTCTGCCGCATCCTGCAGAAGTTCTGCGACCGCATCGACCAGATGGCGACCGCGCCGGCGCCTGAAGGCAAGGAATCGACCCCCGGAGCGTAAGGACTTCCGACAAAGGGTTCGCCCTGGTTGACAGGGTGAGCCGGCGCGCCGCCGGGATGGCACTTGGGACGCTGGCGCAGCATACGGCTTGCAAAGAGGCCGGAAACTTCTGGGGCGGTGAAGGAGCAGTCGTGAAAGCACGCATCTTTTGGGCAGTCCTCGGTCTGGTGCTCTTGGGCTACTTCGGATTCCGCGTGATGCAGGTGGTGGAGAAGCGCAACCAGCCTGAGAAGAAGACCAGCGAGGTGGCCGTGGTGCGCAGCGCGCGGGTGGTCAAGGCCGACCTGCGCGACAAGGTCTCGTTCACGGGAACCATCCGGCCGCGCAACGAGGTCGACGTCTTCCCCAAGGTGGGCGGCCGCATCGAGGCCCTGCCGGTGCAGATCGGCGACAAGGTGAAGGCCGGCCAGCTACTGGCGGTGGTGGAGCACAAGGAGATCGCCTGGCAGGCCAAGGCCTCGGAGGCCGCGGTGCAGCTGGCCAAGGCCAACCTCGAAGGCGCCCGGCTCAACCACGACCGCACCGCGGCGCTCTTCGCCGGCGGCTCGGCGACGCAGGCCATGGTCGACCAGGTGAAGGTGGGGCTCGCCCTGGCCCAGGCTCAGCTCGCCCAGGCCGAGGCAGCCAACGGCTTGGCGCAGCAGAGCCTGGCCAACGCCACGCTCTTCGCCCCCATCGCCGGCACGGTCATCCGCCGGCCGGTGAACCTGGGCACCAACGTGGGCCCGCCGACGGTGGTGGCCACCCTGCAGGACGTGGCGACGCTCAAGCTGGAGGCCGCCGTGGACGCCGTCGCCTACGCCCGGCTCACCAAGGGCGCTCTCGCCGAGGTCGTGGTGGACGCCTTCGCCAGCGAGACCTTCCCCGGCAAGGTCACCCTGCTCTCCCCCAGCCTGGACTCGATCACCCGCCGTGCGGCCCTGGAGATCGAGGTCGACAACGAGTCGGGCAAGCTGTTGCCCAACATGTTCGCCCGGGCCGACGTGGTGGTGGGCGAGCTCAAGGACGCGGTGGCCGTGCCCCGCGCCGCGCTCTTCGAAGCCGGCGGCGGCGCGGTGGTCTTCCGCATCAAGGGCGGACGCGCCCAGATGGTGCGGCCGGTGCTGGGCCCCGCCGACAAGGGCCTGGTGGCGGTCTTCTCCGGGCTCGCGGAGGGTGACGAGCTGGCCATCACCGGCCAGGCCGGTCTCGCCGACGGCGCCGAGGTGAAGGTCGCTTCCGAAGCCCGGGCCGAGAGCCGCTAAGGCGGACGAAAGACAAGCGCCATGTTCATCTCCAACCTCGCCATTCGTCGCCCCGTCTTCACCGTCATGGTGGTTCTCGCGTTCGGCGTGCTCGGAGTCATGAGCTGCGTCAACCTCGGGGTGGACCTCTACCCCGACGTCAACTTCCCGGTGGTGATGGTGTCCACCTTCTACCCCGGCGCCGGCCCCGAGGAGGTCGAGCAGCTCGTCTCCAAGCCCATCGAGGAGGCCTGCTCCTCGCTCAACGGGATCGACGAGGTGCGCAGCTTCTCCCGCGACTCCATCTCCACGGTGGTGCTGCAGTTCAAGCTCAAGACCGACATCAAGGACGCCTCGACGCAGGTGCGCGAGAAGGTGGCGGCGATCCGCAGCAAGCTCCCCCGCGACATCAAGGACCCGGTGATCGCCCGCATGGACCCGCAGGCGATCCCCATCATGACCTACGCGGTGGCGTCCAAGCGCGGCCCGGCGGAGACCCGACGCCTCACCGAGGACGTGATCAAGCCGCAGATCGAAGCGGTGGACGGAGTCGCGTCGGTGACCATCACCGGCGGGCTCGAACGCGAGGTCCACATCTACGTCGACCGCTCCAAGCTCGACGCGCTGGGGCTCTCGTTGGCGCAGATCGCCGGGCAGCTGGGCGCCGACTCCTTCGACATGCCCGGCGGCCGCATCACCGACGGCGCGTCCGAGCTCAACGTGCGCACCCTGGGGCGCTTCCGCTCGGTGGAGGAGCTCTCCAACGTCGTGGTGGCCTCCCTCGCCAACGGATCACAGGTGCGACTCTCCGACGTCGCCCGGGTCGAGGACGGCTACAAGGAGGTGCGCACCCGCCCGCTGCTCGATGGGGAGCAGGCGGTCACCTTCGAGGTCCAGAAGGGGTCCGGGGCCAACACTGTGAGCGTGGCCAACGCCATCTACCAGCGCCTCGACGAGACCCGCCAGGTGCTGCCCAAGGACGTGGAGATCTCCAGTGTCCTGGACATGTCCACCTTCATCCGTCGCAACTACAACGACGTGAAGGAGTCGATCATCTTCGGCGGCCTGATGGCCATCCTGGTCATCTTCGCCTTCATGCTCGACTGGCGCTCCACCATCATCAGCGCTGTGTCGTTACCCATTTCGATCGTCACTACCTTCTTCGCGATGTGGGTGATGGGCTTCAACTTCAACATGATGAGCATGATGGGCCTGTCGCTGGCCATCGGCCTTCTCATCGACGACGCGGTGGTGGTGCGCGAGAACATCTTCCGCCGCATGGAGATGGGCGAGGACCGAGTCACCGCCGCGCAGCGCGGCACCGAGCAGATCGGCCTGGCGGTGATGGCCACCACCTTCACCATCGTGGCCGTCTTCATCCCGGTGGCCTTCACCGGCGGCGTGGTGGGCATGTTCTTCCGCCAGTTCGGCTTGACGATCGCCGCCGCGGTGATGGTCTCGCTCTTCACCTCCTTCACTCTCGACCCGATGCTCTCGGCGCGAGTGTTCAAGCCCATCAAGCCCGGTCACCTCGAGCGCCAGCGCCACCACCGGGTGTTCGGTCCGTTCGTGAGGGCCTACGACGCGCTCGACGCCTACTACCGCGAGGTTCTGGCCTGGGCGCTCACCCACAAGTGGACCGTGGTCGGCTCCGCGGTGGCCGTCCTCTGCGCCTCGCTCGCCCTCACCGGGCTGATGGGCTCGGACTTCATGAACAACGGCGACCGGGGGGAGTTCAAGCTCTCGGTCGAGGCGCCGGCGGGCACCTCTTTCCAGGAGATGGAGCGCATCGCCCGCGACGTCGAGGTCGCGGTGCGCAAGAACCCCCACGTCAAGCGCATCTACACCGTGGTCGCGCCCAGCGAGGAGTCGAACAAGGCGCGGATGAACGTGTACATCACCCCCAAGAACGAGCGTCCCAAGGAGCCGCTGGCGGTGGTCGAGGACCAGGTGCGCGTCGAGCTGCGCAAGCTGCCCTCGCTGCGCTTCGACATCACCGACCCGAACCCGATGGACAACGGCGGCATGGACAAGCCCATCTACATCCAGGTGCAGGGCGAGAACTACGAGACGCTCCAGGCCTACGCCCGCCAGGTCCTGCAGGTGGTCAAGTCCACCCCCGGCACCATGGACGTGGACATGAGCTTCCGGCCCGGGAAGCCGGAGACGAGCATCCACGTGGACCGCGCGCGCGCCGCCGACCTGGGCGTCTCGGTGGGCACGGTGGCCCAGACCGTGCGCCTGGCCCTCGAGGGCGAGGTGATCGCCAAGTACCGGCAGGGAGACCGCGACTGGGACGTGCGGCTGCAGCTGGCTCCCGAGGATCGCCGTTCGCCTTCCACGCTGTCTGCGCTCAGCGTCCCCGCCACCGGCCGCCGGCTCAACGGCCCCATGGCAGGCCCGCGGCTGGCGCGCCTGGACGAGCTCGGCTCCCTGGAGAACACCACTGGCCCTGCCACCATCGAGCGCTACCAGCGCCAGCGGCAGATCCTGGTCACCGGCGTGCTCAGCGGCCGCTCGCTGGGCGAGGTCGTCGATGACATCAAGAACGGCCTGGACAAGATCGAGAAGCCCGCGGGCTACCGCGCCACCTTCGGAGGCCAGGCCAAGAACATGGCCGAGACCTTCCAGAACATGCTGATCGCGCTGCTCATCGCGGTGCTCTTCATCTACTTCGTGCTCGCCAGCCAGTTCGAGTCGTTCGTGCACCCGCTGACCATCATGACCGCGCTGCCGCTGGCCATCGTGGGCGCGCTGCTGGCCCTGTTCCTCACCGGCAACTCGATCAGCATGATCGCGATGATCGGAGTCATCCTGCTGATGGGCCTGGTGACGAAGAACTCGATCTTGCTCGTGGATCTCACCAACGAGCTGCGGGACAAGGGGCTGTCCATCAAGGACGCGCTGCTCGAGGCAGGCCCCACCCGCCTGCGGCCCATCCTCATGACCTCGGCGGCGATGGTGCTGGGGATGATGCCCAGCGCTCTCTCCCGTGGCGACGGCTCGGAGATGCGCTCGCCCATGGCCCTGGCGGTCATCGGCGGAGTCATCACCTCCACCTTCCTCACCCTCATCGTGGTCCCGGTCGTCTACACCTGGATGGACAAGCTCACGTTGCGCGGCCGCCGCTCGCCGGAGACCGCGGACGTCCTCGCCGACAAGCTCAAAGACATGGACGGGCAGCCCGCGCCGCTCGACGTCCCCGAGATCCCGGTGGCGTCGGCTTCGGTCCCCGCCCTCCGGAGGGATGCATGAACACCTCGGCTCTTCTTCTTGCCCTCGCCCTTGCCGCCGAACCAGGCCCGGCGACTCCGCCCCCCGCTTCGGCTCCCAGCAGCGCTGCGCCGGTCGCGGACTCTGCGACGGGACCCGTGCTCACGCTCGAGCAGGCGCTCCAGGAAGCCCAGGCCAAGAACCTCGACCTGAAGCAGGCCCGGGAGAGGCTGAACCAGGCCAGCCTGTCCTCGCGCAAGGTGCTCGCCAACTACCTGCCGCAGATCAGCGTGGGCGGGAGCTACACGCGCAACCAGTACGAGGCAGAGCTTCAGTTGCCCACGAGGTCTTGGGTGCGTACGGTCGATCCGGCGACGGCCGCCCAGTCGAACGGCCCGCCGATCATCCCCGACCGCCCTGACCTCGGGACCCCCAGCACCGACATCATCGTCCCCGACCCGACCAGCATCGTCACCGCA
>JACRCT010001276.1 GCA_016218885.1 Deltaproteobacteria bacterium
GCGCCGTGCTGAGCGACACCGACCCGTTCTGGCTCAGGTGGCGCTATGTCGGTGAGAAGCTTGGGTGGTTGCCTTGATTCCCATCGCTACCCGACCGGAGCCGGTGACCTTCGACGGGCGCGTTCGCCGACCTGGCATGGCTTGGCTCAGGAAGCACCGAATCCCGCTGGATAGGCGACTTGCCTCAAGTACCCTGCTGAAGCCGTATTGGCGCCGAAGTCTGGGCGATCTGCATGAGCGCTACGAAGGCGTCTGTGCTCTTCTTTGCGTGTACCTCGAGCGTGTGACTGGCGCGGCGTCAGTCGACCACTTCATCGCCAAGTCGCGTGCCGCCGGCCTCGCTTACGAATGGAGCAACTACCGTTTGGCTTGCAGCACGATGAACGGCCGGAAGCGCGACCTGGAGGGCCTTCTTGATCCTTTCGAGATCAGGCCGAGGACGTTTCTCCTCGAGTTGGTGACAGGGCGCATCTATCCCAATCCCAGATGCTCGAAGGCCCTACGTCGCGCGGCTCAATACACCATTGATGCCCTTCGGCTTGATGATGCCGAATGCCGCGAGATCCGGGCGCGACACTTCGAGGAGTTCTGCCTGGGCGAGTGCTCGGCGGAGTATCTCAGGAGGCTCTCGCCCTTCGTCCACTCCGAGGCCCAACGCCAGAAGCTCCTGTGAAGAGAGCCCTCCTGCCTCTCACGAGGTGAGCAGGCCCTGCCTCCAGCAGCTCGGTCTCCACCTTCGAGGTCTCCTACGGGAGAGAACCTTCAGCCTTGGGGCGAGCGCGGAGGCGTTCACCTGGGCAACCTTGCGTGACTCAGCGCTCCGGGACGGCAGCCACCATCAGCGGCCTGGAGCGCCGCGCGCCGCTGAGGCGGTCGGCCTGATTGAGGGGCGCCGGGCCCGGCACCACGGCCGGATCCGCGAGCACCGCGCGGGTCGTTGTCCCGCTCGTCGTCCACCCCGTCGCTGCGTCGATCGCCCAGGCGGCGCATGCCCGGGTGAAGGCGACTGCGTCGCGTGGAAGGCCGATCCCGCATTGCCAGCCGGCTGCACCCCTGGAATGACTCGCGCCCGCGCTGAACTTAGCGTTGAGGTGCCAAGGGCGAAGGAGGGGGCCATGCTGGACTCTGCGACGATCGAGCACCTGAGCAGCCGCTTGCGCGGGCGTGTCCTCGCCCCCGGCGACCCGGAGTACGCCTCGGGGCGACGGGTCTACAACGGGATGATCGACCGGCATCCGGCGGCGATCGCCCAGTGTGCCGGCGTGGCCGACGTCGTTGCCGCGGTGGGCGTCGGCGTGAGCAGCGATGCCCTGATGTCCATCCGAGGTGGCGGGCACAACGCGGGGGGCTTGGGGGTGTGCGACGACGGGCTCGTCGTCGATCTCTCGCAGATGCGCGGCATCCGCGTGGACCCGGAGGCGCGCACGGTCCGGGTGGAGGGCGGCGCCACCTGGGGCGAGGTCGATCGCGCCACCCATGCCTACGGCCTCGCAGTGCCCAGCGGCATCTTCTCGACGACCGGTGTGGGCGGGCTCACGCTCGGTGGCGGAACCGGCCACCTTACGCGCCGCTATGGCCTGACCATCGACAACCTGCTCTCCGCCCAGGTCGTCCTCGCCGACGGCAGCCTGGTCCGCGCCAGCGAGGACGAGCGCCCCGACCTCTTCTGGGCGCTGCGCGGGGGCGGGGGGAACTTCGGGGTCGTCGTCGCGTTCGAGTTCCGGCTCCAGCCGGTCGACAGCGTCGTCGGCGGACCGACGCTCTGGCCGCTCGACCGCTCCCGGGATCTCCTGCGCTGGTACCGCGAGTTCATCCTCGAGGCGCCAGAGGACCTCAACGGCTTCTTCACGTTCATGACGGTGCCGCCCGCGCCCCCGTTTCCGCCGGGCCTGCACGGGCAGCCGATGTGCGGGGTGGTGTGGTGCTGGGCGGGGCCGGCGACGCGCGCCGCCGAGGTCTTTGCGCCGGTACGCGCGCTGGGACCTTCCCTGTTCGGGGTGCAGCAGATGCCGTGGCCGGCGCTGCAGAGCGCCTTCGATTCCTTCTACCCGCCGGGGCTTCGGTGGTACTGGCGCGCCGACTTCATCCGCGAGATCCCCGACGCGGCGGTTGAAGAGCACGTCCGCTACGCCCAACGCCTGCCGACCCCGCTCTCCACGATGCACCTCTACCCGATGGACGGAGCGGTCCACCGCGTGGGGCGCAGCGAGACCGCGTTCAGCTTCCGGGAGGCCAACTGGAACCAGGTGATCGTCGGGGTCGACCCCGATCCGGCGCTCGACCAGCGCATCACCCGCTGGACCCGCGAGTACTGGGAGGCGGTGCACCCCTACTCTGCTGGCGGGGCCTACGTGAACTTCATGATGGGGGACGAGGGCGGCGGCCGGGTGCAGGCGGCTTACCGCGACAACTACCCCCGGCTGCTGGAGGTGAAGCGGCGCTACGACCCGGAGAACCGGTTCCGCGTCAACCAGAACATCGCCCAGGGTGTCTCCGCCCAGGAAGTCTCGCCTGCGCCGCCGCCCGCCTGAGCAGGAGGCTCTTGCTCCTCAGGAGGCGAGCAGGAGCTGCAGCCGCTCGAGGCCCGCGGGCTGAGCGCGCACCCGCAGGCGGGCGCCCTGCTGGTCGTATTGCTCGGAGAGGACGTGGGTCTCCTCGTGCACCCTGCCGAGCAGACCCTGCTTGCCGTAGGGCACCAGCAGCTCGGCCTCCACCATCGAGGTCTCGAAGAAGGCGATGATCGACTCGCGCAGCGTGGCCACGTCGCCCGGGGACATGGCCGACAGCAGCAGGGCTTCGGGGTACTCGGCCTTCAGCGCAGCGCGCTGCTCGCCGCTGAGGCGGTCGGCCTTGTTGAGGAGCAGCCGGCCCGGGACCTCGCTCGCGCCGATCTCCGCGAGCACCGAGCGGGTCGTGGCCAACTGCTCGCGGTGCATGGGGTCGGCGGCGTCCACCACGTAGAGCAGCAGCGAGGCCTCCAGCGCCTCGTCGAGCGTGGAGCGGAAGGACGCCACCAGCTCGTGCGGCAGCTTCTTGATGAAGCCCACCGTGTCGGAGACCAGGACCCGGGGCCGCACCTCTGGCTGCAGGGCGCGCACGGTGGTGTCGAGGGTCGCGAAGAGCTTGTCGGCGACGAGCACCTCGCTGCCGGTCAGGGCCCGCATCAGCGAGGACTTCCCGGCGTTGGTGTAGCCCACCAGCGCCACGCGCAGCTGCTCCCGCCGGTGGGTGCGGCGGGTCTGCTGCTCGCGCTGCACCGCGGCCAGCTCCTCGCGCAGCTCGGCCATCCGGTCGCGGATCTTGCGTCGGTCGAGCTCCACCTCCGACTCGCCGGCGCCTCGGCCGCCGATGCCGCCCCGTTGCCGGTCGCCGCCGCCTCCAGTCTCGCGCAGGCGCGGAGCGACATAGCTCAGGCGCGCCAGCTCCACCTGCAGCCTGGCCTCGCGGCTGCGCGCGTGGCGATGGAAGATCTCCACGATGACCCCCGCGCGGTCGAGGACCTGGACGCCGGTGGCGCGCTCGAGATTGCGCGCCTGGCTGGGGGTGATCTCGTGGTCCACCACCACCAGCGTCGCGCGGCGCAGGACGGGCGCGACCGACGGTCCGTCGCCTTCGCCTGGTGAGGCCTCGTCCTCGGGGTCGAGGTCGTCGGAGGCCTCGGCCTCGGACGGCGATTCCTCGTCGCGGTCGCGGGCCTTGCTCTTGCGCGCGGCGGCCCCGGAGGGGACGACGCCGGTCCCTCCGGTGAGGCGGGCGAGCTCCTTGAGCTTGCCCTTCCCCAGGACGGCCGCCGCGGCCAGGGACGAGCGGCGCTGGGTCAGGACGGCGGTCGTCTCCAGGCCCAGGGTCTTGACCAGCCGAGCGAGCTCGTCGAGCTCCGAGGCGAGGTCGGCGGTGCTGACGCCAGGAAGCTGAACGGCGATGCGTACCGCGGCGGGGGGATCGATCGTTGGCTCGGGCATGGGCGGTGGCGGGGTCAGCGGGGCAGGGAGGTGTGGCTAGCGCTCCGAGCGGCGATACGCCGTCGCCAGAGCGTCGGCGTACTCGTTCCAGCGCTGCCCCTGGTGGGCGGCGATCCAGCGCAGCTCGAGATCCGGCCGAGCCACCAGTTGCTCGTAGACCTCCTGGACGAGCTCCAGGTTCTTGATCTCTCCTTCCTTGCGCTTCCAACCGCGCGCCTCCCACGATTTCGCCCAGCGGGTGAAGGTGTTCACGCACAGCTGGCTGTCGCTCCAGATCACCGCCGGAACGCCCTTGGGCACCAGGGCGAGGCCCTCGCGCAGCGCGACGAGCTCCATGCGGTTGTTGGTGGTGCTCGGCTCCTTGCCGCAGCGCTCAGCCACGACGCGATCCTCGATGACGTAGACCGCGCCCCAGCCTCCCGGCCCGGGGTTCGGATGGGCGGCGCCGTCGGTGAAGAGGCCAGTCGTCGGTCCGGCGCTGTAGCGCGCGAGAACCTCGGCGACGGTGATGTTCTCCTCCGTGGGGCCGGCCGCGCTCTTGGCCTTCCAAGGCGAACCCGCTGCGGGCGAGCGGCGAGCCTGCGGCGCCTTGCCCGCCCCCGCTCCGCCCTGAGCCGCCTTGCAGTCGCGGCAGGTCTTGGGGACCCAGCCGGGGAACTTGTCGAGGGCGGCCTGGGGAACCGCGAAGGCGCGGGCACACTTGGAGCACACGAAGTCGGGCATGGAGCGCATGAGAACAGCGGGCCTCGGTGCGGTCAACATGGCGCTTCTGGAGCCCCGCCGACCTGGCCCTCGCTGCCGAGCGGGTGCGCCGACCCCGCGAAAGCGAAGGCCCTCGGTGCCCCGCCTCTTCGCTGCTTGCTGCCAGGGACTGGGCCCTCTGCGGGGATAGGGCCCTCACCCCTGCCCCTCTCCCAACCGGTCGTTTCACTCCCGGGGAGAGGGGAGCTTGTCTTCGGACTGCCTTCAACCGGATGGGCTCTATTCCGAGCACTTGGCTCCCCCGTCGAGCAGCCTTCTTCCCTGCACCACTTCGGCTGCCAGCAACGGGAGGAATACGGGTCGCGCGGCGCCGTGTATCCTCAGCGCCCAATGCTCGCCACCGAGACCCAGATCAACGACCTCGTCGAATCGCTGCGCCGCTCGAACTGGATCGCCCTCGACACCGAGGCAGACAGCCTCCACTGCTACCCCGAGAAGCTGTGCCTGCTACAGCTCAGCTACGAAGGCGGAGATGCTTTGGTCGACCCCCTCGGCTCCGCGCCGCTGACCCCGCTGCTCGACTGCCTGGCGACGCGCGAGCTGATCCTGCACGGGGCTGGCTTCGACCTGCGGCTATTGCGCAGGACCCGTGGCTTCGTGGCCCAGCAGGTCTTCGACACCGAGATCGCCGCCCGGCTCCTGGGTCGCCCACGCTGCGGGCTGAGCGACCTCGTCTCCGAGATCCTGGGGGTCGAGCTGGACAAGGGATCGCAGCGGGCCAACTGGTCGCAGCGGCCCCTGACGCCGCGGATGGTCGAGTACGCCCATGAGGACACGCGCCATCTGAGCCCGCTGCGCGCCGCCCTCGATGCGGAGCTCGCCAGGCTGGGCAGGCAGTCCTGGCACCGAGAGGCCTGCGCCCGCTTGATCGCCCACTCCGTCCCCGGAACGCCCGACCCCACCCGAGACTGGCGCATCAAGGGCAGCGCCGACCTGGACCCGCGGGCGCTGGCGGCGCTGCGGGAGCTTTGGCTCTGGCGCGAGGAGCACGCGGTCGAGCGCAACCGGCCGCCGTATTTCGTGCTCAGCCACGAGATCCTGATCGAGATCGCTCTTCGGGCGGGTCGCGGGGAGACGGTCGAGCTGCCCCCCGCGGTCAAGGGAGCGCAGCGGCACGGGGTGCAGCAGGCGCTCGAGCGGGCGCGCGAGCTCCCCGAGGCGTCTCTCCCTGCGCGGGAGCAGCATCAGCGGCAGCCGCGCCTGAGCAATGAGGTCCAGGGTCGCGTCGAGGCGATTCGCCGCCGTCGCGACCAGCGTGCCGCCCAGCTGGGGATCGAGCCGACCCTCATCGCCACCAAGGCCGATCTCGTCGCCTTGGCGGAGAGCTGGAACGAGGCCATCGGCCACATGATGTCCTGGCAGTCTGCCTTGCTGAGCCCTTGAGCCTGGAGCGCCGGCCACTGCAGCTCATTGGAGCTGGAGAGAGCGTTGTCGTCATGAAGAAGTGGTTGGCGGCGCCTGCATCGCTTCGCTGCTTCCTCGAACGCCTGCTCGCGCCGGACCGGAGGGCGCGCTTCCCTGACGCGCGCTAGGCGATTGCAGAGCTTGCACGGGTCCGTGCAGGGACGAGCTCTGCTGTCATGCTTCGGGCGCCGGGCAATGGCTTGAGGGGAGGGGAGTATTGACCGTGGCGGCGGGCGTCGTGGCTGCGGTGTAGGTCGTCTTCGGCGCTTCGGTCATCCCTGTCTTCGCCAAGATGCATGCCGACTTCGGCGGCGACCTGCCACCCCTGACGAAGCTCATGCTCAGCGGGTTGCCCTTCTGGACCGCTGCGCTCACGGCGGGGGGGGAGGAAGCCTGCTTCCGGCGCTTCCTCGGTGGCTGAGCGACGCGCTCGGGAGGAGGCCACCCTGGGTTCCCGAGCTCGTTTGCCTGGGCAACGTTGCCCAGGTGAACGCCAAGGCCCTCGAAAGCCGACCAGCCTGCCGAGAGGACGACTGCTTCTCACATGCGGAACTAGCCACCTATGGGCCGCCCGTAGCGCCTGCCTCTTGTCACAGAGACGAGCGTTCCTCGGCATCGGAATCCGAGAGGCGCTCAAGCACGGATTTGTCGCGCCCGAAGGCTTCCGCACGAAAGCCGGTCAGCGAGCCGCACCTGCGGTCGAGCGGATCAAGGCCCGCACGGCACCGTAGTCCTGGGCGTGCAAGGCCCCGACGCGCACGCAGCGCAGGCGCCCATCGGGACTGAAGAGCGCATGAATGGGAATGGCCGCGTCGCGGCTCACGCCGATGGCTTCGAACCACGGCGCCACGTCGTCCGTCGCGCGAACCCATTTCACCGGGCCGGGCAGCTTCTTCTTGAGCAGGGCCCTGAGCGCGAGCTCGGCGTCGGGCTCGTCGATGCTGAGCAGCTCGAACGCCACCGGCAGCCCTTCGCGCGCGAGCGCCTCGCGCCACTTGCCCAAGAGCCCCATCTCCTCGACACAAGGAGCGCACCAGGTGGCCCAGACGTTGACCCAGCGCCAACTTCGCTCGGCCGGGGACTGCTTCTCGGTCTCCAGCTGGCGCAGTGCCGGGAGCGCGACCCGCGGGCCCTTGCCCTCGTCCCAGGTCTTCTCGCAGAAGGCGGTCGCGGACGCGCCGGCGGCGGGCTTGGTGACGCCCGCGAAGCGGCTCGGCGCCTCGCCCTGGGGCTTCTCGTCGCAGGCACAGACCGCGCTCGCGAGGCTGGCGGCGGCGATGAGCGTCAGATGGCGCAATCGATCCACGCGATGAAGGAGCTGCGGTTGATTTCCTTGGCGGTGCACTCGCCGGCGTGGCTGCGGCTCCAGGTGCAGAACTGCGGGTCGAGCTGCGCGAAGTCCTCGCCCAGCCACAGGAGGCCGACCTGCTTGTCGAGGTCGGGGTCCTTGAAGCGCTCCTCGAGGTGCGAGAGCACGGCCTTGGCGCGGTCGCGGCTCAGGCCTTCGTTGTAGGCGGAGTCTCCCTCGGGGCTGGCGCGGGCGACGACGAAGAAGAAGCTCGCCCCGCGCTGGTCCGCCCATGCCTTCTCGACCAGCTGCTTGGCTTCGGCGTCGAGCTCGGACTTGTCGAGGTCGAACTGGACGATGTGCGCCCGCTTGGCCAACGGCTTGAACATCGCGTTGAAGTCGTTGCCCGAGAGCGAGGCGACCTTCTTGGCCACCATCGGCTGGCAGCCCCGGCCGCCGCTGCCGCCGGCGACGAGGCCGCAGGCGCCGGCCACGCGCCGCACGATGGCCTTGAGCTGCGGCGTGCAGTAGGCGTCGTCGGTGACGCTGGCCACGGCGACCTTGCTCGCCGCGCCTTCGCTCTGGTGCAGGCGCTTGCCGGCCGAGGCGCCCCACAGCGCCACCAGCGCCGAGGGGAGGGCGACGGCCAGGAGGAGCAGCATGAAGCGGCGGGCGTTCTCGCTCACTTCTTCCCCGCTTTCGTGTCGGTCTGGGCGATGGCCCGGCGCAGCGTGTACTCCAGGCCCAGGTCGGTGTCCTCGTCGCACAGCCGGCGGTCGCGCACGAACAGCTGCGGCGTCAGGACCGGAATCGCGTTCGCCACCGCCCAGCGCAGCGACTTGGTGAGCTTGTTCTTCACCGCGGTGCCGCCGAGACATCCCTTCACCTTAGGGAAGTCTCGCTCCAGCCGCGCCCGCAGGGCCGCCTCGTCCTTCTGGGCCGCGGCGCGCAGCTCCTCCTGGTGCTTCAAGGCGTAGGAGAGCAGGCGTCGCGCTCCCTCGGGGTCCTTGTCGCTGCCCAGCCCCTGGGCGCAGAGGATGGCCTCGCTCACCGCGCAGGCGCCGGGATGCAGGGTCTCGGTCACCATCCAGTTGCAGGTGGAGTCGAGCGGGAAGAGGACGCCCTTGAGCGCCAAGCGGGACTGCAGGGGGCTCGCTGCCAGGCGCGCCTCGAATCCCCGGCAGGCCGGGCACAGCGGGTCGACCACCTCGATGGCGGGCACCTTGCCACGGCTCGACAGCTCCACCATCACCCCCGCGGGATCGTCGCCCTGGACCAGCGAGCCGCAGCTTCCTGGCTTCGGTCCCGCGGCGCTGCCGGGGATGGCCGCCAGGTAGACCAGGGTGAGCACGACGACGAAGCCCACCCCCTCGGCGAACCAGAGCACGTAGGGCGACCGCGATGCGGGGCCCTGCGCCGCGGCAGAGAGGCGGCGCCAGGCGAGCAGGGCGGCGACGAACGCGCCGATGCTCGCGACGTAGATGCCGACGCACACCTTGCAGGAGGCGCCCACCTTGAACATCGCCAGGGCGCCGTAGAGGACGCTCATCCCCAGCGGGAGGCCGGTGGCCAGCAGGAGAAAGCCGGCCTCGGCGCGCGTCGCCGAGCGCTTGAATGCCAGCAAGAGGGCCCGGTAGGCGAGGAAGGCGAAGGTGGCCAGCGACCAGAGGCTGACCGGGATGCCGCCCCACAGGCTCTCGCGGAAGAATGAGCTGTAGGGGCTCATCATCACCGTCCGGCAGCCCGACTCGCCCAGCTCCGCTCCGGCGCCAGGGATGAACGAGCAGTGGATGGAGTGCACCTGGCGGTCGAGGTGCTGCATGAAGTCGTTGGTGCTCACCGCCGAGAAGATGGCGCCCAGCAGAGCGAAGGCTGCCACGCCCCACAGCGGCCCACGCGACGGCCCCTGCACCTGGTTGAACTCGCCCGTATCCTGCGCGATCCGCCCGCTCGGCGTATCCATCATGGGGACCTTTCTACTTCACGCCCCGGTCTGGCGCCATTTTCGGATTATCGGCTGAGGTCGTTCCTCGACCTGGAGCGTGACGAACACCACCGCAGGCTTCCCTCAGGCAAAGCCTTGGACCTGCGGACCCCAGAGTTCGTGCATGCCTCGCCCCCGCGGTGGGCAACCCCGCGTAAACTCTCAGGCTGACATCCGAGGCGGATTTCGCGGTCTTTTGGGAATGGGTCGACCGCTCGGCTGTTCGTGAGGCATGGCCAAGAGAGAGCCCAAGACCAGGTCGAGGAAGAGGTCGCCGACGTTGCCGGGTGTGACGGTATGCGCGGATCCGACGCATGCATGGTTCTGCCGCGACGGATGCCTGGTGCGCGAGGGCGTGCGCATCACGCTGGTGATGCACGGGACGCAAGTGGCGTCGTGGGACGAAGGCGAGACGGCGATCCGCAACGCGTTGTTGGTGCAACTGGCTGAGGAACCACGCATCGTCCTCGAAGATCTCGCGAAGGCATTCCAGCTCAGCTCCGAGACGGTTCGGCTCCTTCGCCGCAAGGCGGAGCGAGAGGGTGTACTCGCGGTGATGCTCCCCTCGCCCCCGGGGCGTGCGCCGCTCGCGCCCGAGCTGAGAGCGCGGATGGAGAAGCTCTTCGAGGAGGGCAAGCGCAACGAGGAGGTACGCGCCGAGTTGGATTGCAAGGTCGCTTCGTCAACCGTCTCCAAGTATCGAAAGAAGTGGGATGCTCAGCGCCGGGAGGCTCCCCCACCAGAAGCGACACAGCAGCCTCTTCCGTTGCCTTCGGTCGCGGTGCAGGCCGAGCAGGCGCCAGCGGAAACACAGAAGGGCAGCGAGGGAGAAACACCTCGCACGGGTCCGACGGATGCAGGCCCCGAGGCGACGCACGGCGAGTTTCGCGCGCCACGCCAAGAGAGCGAGTACCGCTCTGGTTCGCCGCTGCGCGAGGAGGCGCCGGAGACCGCAGCTGTGGAGCGAAGAGGCGCCAAGGTGCGCATCGAGGCGGTTGGCCCGCGCAGCCGAAGGAGCGTGCAGCACCTCGGAGCGTGGCTCTTGGTGGCGATGGCGAAATCGCTGGGGCTGCACGATGACGCGCAGGCGTTGCTCTCGCCCAAGTCCCGCCGGCCGTTCCGGGTGGCGCTCGACGCCTTGATCTCGGCACTGGCTATCGGCGAAGGGTGCGTCGAGGGCGTTCGCCGTCTCTCGACGCGCACATGCACCTCCCTCCTCCTGTCGAGCGCTGCGCCGTCGGCGACGTGGATCCGACGAGCGTTGGGCTCGGTCGCGGAGGAGGCTGAGGGCTTCCACGAACGATTCGCGGCCAACCTGATCCGCGCCGCGAACGCGGCGGCAGAGCCGGGCCGCCCCGTGGTCTTCTACGTCGACAACCACACTCGGGAGTACACCGGGGAGCAGGAGCTGACCTGGCACTGGAAGATGCAGGATGATCGCGCGGTGCCCGGTGTCACGGACTACTGGATCCACGACACCAACGGGAACCCCATCGCGCCAATCACGGCGTTCCAGCAGGCCTCGCTGGTGGAGTATCTCCCGCGATGCGCCTCGCTGCTCCGGGGCGCGCTCGGCGAGGAACCGCCGGTTCTCGTCGCCTTCGACCGAGGTGGTGCCTTCCCGACGGCGATGGTCGACCTGAAGACGTTGCCCGAGGGCAAGGTCGACTTCCTGACCTATGAGCGCGCGCCGTTCCGGAAGCATGGGCGGAAGTACTTCAAGCGGCATGGGGAGACGGTCAAGATGCTGGACTGCGAGGGGAAGGAGGAGACGGTCCTCGTCATCGACGGCGGCAAGTACCTGGGCGACGAAAGAGGGCGGGTACGCCGCCTCAGCCTGCTCATGCCGGACGACGCTCAGCTCAACCTGCTGACGTCCTCGGACGAGGATGCGGCCTGGCTTGCACAGATCCTCTTCGCCCGCTGGCGGCAGGAGAACGCATTCAAGTTTGGCGGCGAGCGCTGGGGGTTCGATCAGCTCGACAGTCGCCAAGTCGAGCCCTATCCCGCGGGGACGCTCATACCGAACCCGTACCGCCGCAATCTCGAGAGGAGCCGGGACGATCTGGCCGAGCGAGAAGGAAAGCTGCGCTGCCAAATCGCGCGGCTCAAGGCGGGCGACCAGAAGCGACTGCAGCTCAAGGCCAAGCTCGCCGACGTGTTGGAGACCAAGGCCGACGTCATGAAGGCGCTCTACAACGCGACCGAGAAGATCTTCATCGAGAGGACGCACCTTGCCGAGACGCTCGTCCATCATCGACGGGAGTACAAGATCCTGGTCGACACGGTGCGCATCGGTTGCGCAACTGCGGAAGACCGCCTCGCGCGAATGCTGGCGGAGCACCTGCCAAGGTTCGCCGAGGCCAAGCGGGTGATCCAGAACATGCTCAAGGCGCCTGGAAACGTCTGCGTCACCCCGGACAAGATCGCCATCTCGCTCGATCCGAGCGGCAATCGGTCCGAGCTTCACGCGCTTCGAGCGCTCCTCAAGGAGGTCAACGCACTAAGCCTCACGCACCCGGGCGACCCGATGGGCCGCTCCCTCTGCTTCGCCCTCCAATGACCCGTTCAACCCCAAGTGCCGTGAAGGCGCCTTGCACGAAGTCTGGGACCCCTGGGGTCTAGAGCCGCTTGTCCTGGAGCTTGGGGCCTGAAGCCTGCGGCCTCCTCCTGCACCCTCAATAGTGGTTCCGGCTCGGCGCGGATTAGGATCCAGGGTATGAGAATCAGGCAAACCTGGCTGCTCCTCACACTCCTGGTGCTTTCCGCCTGCCCGAGTAATCACCCACCGGTCCCACCAGGCTCGGGCGACGGCCCTGCGGCC
>JACRCT010001289.1 GCA_016218885.1 Deltaproteobacteria bacterium
TCGCCCTGATCGACGGTGCCATTGCCGCAGGCAGCGCCCGCGGCGTCCGGCACACCGTTCCCGCCGGTGTCGTCGCCGCAGGCAGGGAGCCCGATCAGGCCGAAGGCAAGCACGGTGGACCATATCGTTCCGAGGAGTTGGTTTCTCATGGCGGCAGCTATCGCCGATTCTCGGTTCCAGGACAAGTCCGCGACCTCCCAACGTGGTCCTCGAAAGGCGAGCGCGACTTCCTCGTGGGCGTTCTCGAGCCAGGCTCGCGCGGAGCCGGGGCCGCCGTCGCGCCGGTCGGGTTGACTGGGGCCTGGGGACCGGGCGCAAGGCCATCGCCTTCGGGACCGCGGACGTCAACCACACAGCGGTGGTGGGGCTGCCCATCGACGCAAGCGGCGGCTCTGGCAGCCAGCACCGCGGGTGCTCGGAGGTGCACTATGGTCACCCCTGATCGGAGGCGCCATGGACCTGCTCCTTCCGATCGAGCAGCCGCTGGCGGTGCCCCTCGCTTCACGGGGAACAGGCCAAGAAGGTGAACGGGTCGGGCTATTGCCGAGGACGTCGCACGAGCAGCCGCGCTACGTCGTCCGACACCACTCGGTTCCAACGGGCGACGCTTGCAGGGGCCGTGCGCGACGACGACATGGCTGGGGCTGTCGCGGCGCGAGCGCTCGAAGGGTCTCGACGTGCGGCCAGGCCTCTCAGAGCGAGCCTTCACTGTCTTCCAGGAAGAGCCCGAGTCGCGCGCGCAGCCGACGACAGCTCCAACGCTCCCGCGAACCAGTTGGGACGCAGCCGTACGAGATGGCCTGCCGTGACGTGGCGCTGCACGAGGGCATCGAACGAGCTCTCGTGAACGTACGCCTGGAAAGCGCGACCGCGGCGAAGACCGCTCTGTGAAAGGAATCCCGGGGTTCGGCGGCCTCTCGGAGTCACGGAGGCAGGGGGAGGGAGTTCGAGTTCTTGCCGTGAAGCGCAAAAACCCCTAATAAAACCTCATTTGTTAGGTGTTTTTGCGCTCGCCCGCAAGTGGTACGTACGTGACCCTCCATGCGTGCGGCCGTTGGAGACGCGAGCAAGCAAGGGTGGAAATAGCGGTGCCGATCACCGAGCCCGCGAGCGTCGGCATGTGGCCATGCCGACGCTCTGGTTGGGCAAAGGACGGCCTTCGCGGATCCATGTGGATCCGCGACAACGGGGGCCTAAGAGAGACGAGGCCGGCTTGCCGACCACGGTGCTCGCCTCCGCTTCCGAGGGCTACCTCCCAGGATCACCAGCGGGCGTACTCGGCGGCGCGCGCCGCCCTGGCCGCGTCCGTGAAGAACGACCACACATAGGTGCTAGTCTCATCGATGCTTTCGGTGAGTCGGACGTGCATGTGCACGTGATGGGCCCAGGCGCCCCGCATATCCTCTCCGTCACCTCCCGTCGGAGCCATGGCGTTCGGACCGATGTGGGCCAGCGCCCAATCGCGTATCGCCAGCGCGATCTCGTTATCGATCTGGGTGGTCGTGACGTGCGTCTCCTCGAGCCGCCTCCAAAGCCAATACACACGCCGGGCGTCGAACAGGGTGGGATCCAGAATCAGCCCGTTGTTCGGTCCGAAGGTCCAAATAGCAATCGGGATGTTCGTGCCGTAGGTCCCTTGCGTCAGGTTGTAGGGCCCGCAGGTGTAGTAGCTGATGTCAACGTCGTTGCGCTGGTGACATCCTTGGGGATGGCCGGAGCAACCCTCCCAGGAGGCATCTTGAATGATGGCCTTGGGGTCGGTGCCAGGGCTACCAGGACAATACAGTGCCAACTCCGTCAGGATGTAAGCCACGATGTTGTAGGCGTCGATCGGCAGACCCGAGCAGTTACCGACGAAATGCCAGCCCGGCCCCTCGGGAGGGATCTGATGCAAATCCCCAAAAGGCGGGCCCTGGTAGGTCAGAGGCGAAAGCTCCGGCGGCAGAGGGTCTGGCAAGGGACCGGGGCTCTGGGGCGCGGCACACTGAGACACGAAGGGCTGCCGACTCGCATCGAGCGGCACGCTGGCGTCCTCGCCGGCCTGACTGGCATCGACGAGGTCGCTCCCGCCGTCGATTGCAGGGGCCCCCGCGTCCGCTGCTTCGCCGGCATCGGCAACCGAGATGCTCGCGTCCTCACCCAGCTGACTGGCATCGACCCGTCTTCCGGCGTCTCTGCGCACACGGCCCGCATCTATCTCGCCGTCGGGATCGCAGTCGCCGCCACTGGGGTCGCATTCGCTGCCTGAATCGCCCTCGCTGCCAGCGTCGGCCTGAGCGGACATTGCGTCTCCGACACCGGCATCGCCGCTCGCTCCACCGTCATGAGGCATGTTCAGGGGGTCGAGGTACCCTACACAGGCGCCGAGCGGCAGGAGCAGCATCGCAACGAGTAGGCATCGCATCGTAACTCCGCCAACGTCCTGGCCCTCTGGGACGTTGATCAAACCGCCACACCGGCACTTTCCGGCATCATTGCGCGGCGGACCAGACTCTACGGGCAGCTGCTGCCGCGATAGGTGAATCTCATCTCGCCGAAATGGACGGTGGAGGCCCCGGGGTCCTGAATCTGGACCTTGGACCCCGTGCACATGAAGTAATCGCCCAGCTCCACGTCGACGTATTCGCCGTCTCCCTCGTGCTGGATCACCTCCACCACGAAGTCTCCGAAGCCGGTGTCCTCGACGCGGTGTGGGATGGGATAGGGGGCCCGGTTCGAGGTGGCACGATAGGTGGCGACGATCTTGTAGCAGCCGACGCCCAGCGCCGCGAAATCGGGCACATAGTCCACCCACTGCGCGCTACGGGGATCGGGCTCGTCGGTCGATTGGTAAATGGAGGTGTACCAGTAGTCGTTATGGGCGCGCGCGACGTTGTTGCGACGGAAGCGTGGATTGTCGCCGTTGCTCCCATTGTTGGCGTCGATCTTGGGCTGGGTCGTGTCCTCGTCTCCGCTGTGCGCATCAACCCGCAGGGTGTAGGTCTGGTTTTGGCTCAGGCTGCCTGAATGCGCCTGGCACGAGGCCACCTGCCCGGTTCCAGCATCGGAGGACACCAGGCCTCCAGCGTCGGGCTGATCCCCGGGGCCGGCCACGCCGCATTCGCACCAGTCCGACTCCCAAGTCGTCTCGCCACAGGACCGCACGTTCTGCGGCTCCTTCTGACATCCGGGGCTGCCACCGAAGCGCGCGGTGCAGGCCAGGCCCACCGGCGCGCAGAAGGCGGCGCACCCCGCCCCGTCGGTGAAGACGCCGGCGCAGAACTGCGCTCCCGTCAGGCACACCTCCCAAGCCGGGTTGGCCGCGGAGATGAGCTGGCAATTCACCGGTGGCGTCCCCCCCGCATCGAGGCCGGGACCACCGCCAGCGTCGGGGCCCGCGCTGCCCGCGTCGGCGCCGACCACGGTGATGGCCGCATCGTCGAAGGTGGCAGTCGCGGCGTCCAGACCCGGCTGGTCGCCGGCATCCAGCGGCACGAACTCTCCGCCATCGGCGCCTGCGCTGGCGCCGGTGTCGCCCGTCGCCGCGCCTTGGTCCACGCCGATCTCCCGGATGCCGCCGTCTTCGGCGACGTCGTCATCGCCACCATTCACGTAGCCGGCGCAGGCCGCCAGGGTGAACGCCACCACCAGCGTGCCTCTGGCTACGCTTCGATCCGTGTGCATCTGCGAACCCTCCGAGCATGTGCCGGCCGCTCTCTGAGGCAACCGCCACGCGCCCCAGCTTACCAGCGGAGAGCCCGCGCAATGGCCCCCGGAAACGCAGAGAGAGGGAGCTGGAGAGTGCGTAGGCCAAGCCCGCGGCGGCTAGCGGGTGCCCAGCCGGCCGCTGGGAACCGTGAGCCCTACCACTTGCTGCGCTGGGGCGGCGGCTTGTTGCGCAACTTAGTCCTAGGCGCGGGGAACCGCGCCCCCCAGGCGCTGAAAGCGGTAGTCGCAGCGAAGGGCAGGTCTTTCCCACCCGGATCCACTGGAACGCCGTGGCCACGAACAGCGCCGCCGCCGCAACCACCACCAGCGCCACGTTCTCGTCGACCATCTCGAAGGACACCGGGCATTCCGTCGCCATGCTCACTCCTGTCGAGGAACTTCATAGGAGCTTGGTCCCCATTGTCGTCTCCCCCCAGGCGAGAGGTTGCATGCCGCGGCCCCTGATGCCGCGCCGATCGGGGCGGGCCTACCTTCGTAGGGTGCGCCTCAGGAGCCCGCCGACGATGCCATCCCGCCTTCCACAACGCGTTGGCCTCGTTCTGCTGGCCACCCTGGCCCTGATCGCCTGCTCGGGGTCCGGGAAGAGGGTCGAGGACACCGGCGGCCCGTCGTCCGGCCCCGTGGTCGTGCTCGGTCCGGCCGTCAAGGTGCGTCCCGAGGACGCGGTCGAAGGCGCCCGCAGCGCGGTCCTGGTCGCCGCCCGCAACGAGTTCGAGTCCTTCCAGATCGCCATCCGGGCGACCGACGCGCCGCTGCGCAACGTGACGGTGTCGCTCGCCCAGCCGCTCACCGGCCCGGGCGGAGGGGCCCTTCCCGCCTCGAACGTGACCGTCTACCGCGAGGACTACTACCCGGTGACGACGCCCTCGAGTCCAGAGGGGGCTCCCGGCCGCTGGCCTGACGCGCTCATCCCGTCGGTGGACCCGCTCTTCGGAGAGGCGCGCTCGGCCTTCCCCCTCGAGGTGCCCGCCGGGGAGAACCGCGTGGCGTGGATCGACGTGCTCGTGCCCGAGAGCGCGAGGCCGGGAGTTTATCGCGGCACCCTCGAGGTCCGCGGCGACGGCCTCGCCGAGTCGGTCCCGGTCGAGCTCACGGTGCTCGCCTTCGCCCTGCCTTCGACCGCGAGCCTCAAGACCGCTTTCACGATCAGCAGCGACACCTGCACCCCGCTGGATATCGACGGCTGCTCTTCGGACCCGACGCTGCCGGCCCGCGTGCGCCAGCTCTTCGTGCGCACCGCTCTCGACAACCGCCTGAGCCTCGGCCGTCCCCACGCCCTCCCGGTCAACGACGGCATCGGCGTCGAACAATTCCGCGAGCACTTCCTCCCCTTCGTGCGCGGGACCGCGGCGACCCGCCTGCCGGGCGCGGCGCTCTCGACCTACCAGGTGAACCTGATCACCGAGCGCAACTTGACCGGCTTCAAGGCCGAGGCCGAAGCCGACGGCTTCGTGGACCGGGCCTTCGTGTGGTCCTGCGACGAGCCAGACCTCGGGGAGAACTGGCCGCATTGTGAAGACGTCCTCCGGGCCGACTCGGAGGCCTGGCCGCAGGTGCCCAAGCTGGTCACGGCTCCCATAAACACCGTCACCGCGGGCGCGCTGCCGCTGATCGACATCATGGTCGTTAACGTGACGCTCCTCGACGGTGCGGTGGAGACGCGCGAGTACGCCGGCAACCAGCGCCCCAAGTACGACGAGTTCCTGGGCAACGGCGCGCGTCCGAAGGAGCTGTGGCTCTTCTCGGCGTGCGGCAGCCACGGCTGCGCCGAGAACGCCGACGCGTCCACCGCCGGCATGGCTGGCGGGTACCAGATCGACGCGCCGCCGTCGCAGACGCGGGCGATGGCGTGGCTCGCTTTCGGATACGAGGCGAGCGGCCTGCTGTACTACGAGACGGCGCTGCGGCTCTCGAGTGCCTGGGACGACCAGCTCGCCGCCGGCGGCAACGGGGACGGCACGCTCTTCTATCCGGGCACGGTGGCGCGGATCGGCGGAACCCGGGCCATCCCCCTCGAGTCGCTGCGCCTCAAGTACCTGCGCGACGGGTTGGAGGACTACGAATATCTGAAGTACCTGCGCGACCACGGCCAGGCAGCCGATGCGCAGCGCATCGCGCGGGAGCTGTTCCCGGCGACCTACGACACCAGCCGCTCGGATGCGCAGATCGCGGCGGCGCGCCTGGAGCTGGCCCGACGCGTGGCGGACCTCACCGGCGGTCCCGAGCCGTGAGCCGGTGAGCACCGGCCCAGGCGCGAGCGACGACCTCGCCGGTTAGACCGTACTTCTCGCTGACGCTCCAGAAGGCGACCCCGTCGCCGTCTTCGTCCTCGCAGATGCGGTCCCCGTCTTCCCAGACGGCGAAGCCCGCATCGAGAAAGAGCCGGTGCCAGGTTCGGGTCTGCGCGGTCTTCCGTCCTCGGCCAGCACGTAAGCGTCGTCGAAGGCCTCCGGGCTCGCGCGGTCGAGCGCGGTCGTCGGGACACTCTGCTGCGCCTGCTTCGTACGGTGGATGGTGCGGTCCATGCCCCTCCCATTCCTCCAATCCATTTGATCGTTGCGGGCGATCGCGTGATCTTCGTCACCAAATAGAGGCAACCCTGGTCGAAGCCTGGGGAAATCACCTCCCAGCGGGCCCGCTTCCCGCCCTTCACACTCCGAAACACCCGCGGGCTGAATCGCACCTGCCCCACACCGTCCGACACTCCGAGAAACGCAAGCCACTCGGAGGTTCGAAATGGTCCGCTCGCTCGCCACCCTGCTCGCTTCGCTGCTCGTCGCCGGCTGCTACTTCGGCCCCATCGAGGACGGCTCCTACCGATCGCCCGAGACCCGCCCGGTCTGCGGCAACGGCACCTGCCAGGCTGCGGAGAGCTGCTCCAGCTGCCCCGAGGACTGCGGCGTCTGCGTCGCCGACTGGGACATCGACCTCGGCAGCGGCGCGCTCGAGGTCACCGGCTCGACCCGCAACCGCTCCGACGCGCTCGGCGTGGCCTGCGGCGACGGCGGCTACGCGCCGGATCTCTCCTATCGTTGGACGGCCCCGACCTCCGGCACCTACCTCTTCTCGCTCTTCGACGAGACCTTCGACGCCGTCCTCGACGTGCGCTCACAGACCAGTACCGGCCCCGAAGTCGCCTGCGTCGCCACCTCGAGTGGCCTGCGCTCCGTCGCCGTGACGCTGGGCGCGCGCCAGAGCGTGGTCGTCATCGTCGACGGCGCCCGCGGCCAATCCGGGAGCTTCCGCCTCGCCATCGAGCCCGCGGCTCCTTACTGCGGCGACGGGACCTGCAGCGCCGGCGAGGACTCCTGGAGCTGTGCCACCGACTGCGCCAGCGCCCCCACCTGCGGCGACGGCTACTGCGACGCCGGCGAAGACGGCTGGGGCTGCCCCGAGGACTGCGACGTGTGCGAAGGCTACTGCGGCGACGGGTTCTGCGGTGGCGGCGAGGACGGCTGGAACTGCTACGCGGACTGCGATTCGACCTGCGGCAACGGCACCTGCGACCTGAACGAGGACGGCTACTCCTGCGCCACCGACTGCACCAGCTTCTGCGGCGACGCCTTCTGCGACCCGACCGAGACCGCCTGGGGCTGCGCCGCCGACTGCTCCTTGGACTGCGGCGACGGGACCTGCGGCCACGGCGAGGACAGCTGGAACTGCTCGTGGGACTGCGGCGTCGTCTGCCCCGGGTAGCCCCGCCCCCCAGCGACCGTCTTTTCGGAAACCCGCCCGCCTCTGGCCCAGGCCAGAGGCGGGCGGCGTCTTGGGCTGCCGCCACCGGGGGCTGGCTCGAAGCCCTCTGAAGAGGGCTGGTTCCCGAACCAGCACCGTGGCGCCTGGACGTTCGCGCTGCGCCATGAGGGTGGCTGCAATTCGGAGCCGATCTTCGCAACGGTTCGCCTGGGATCTGAAGGCCGACGAGCTCGTCGGCGTCCTCGGCGACGAGCGCTGCCAGCGGCGCCTCCCGGCCAGCTCGACCTTCAA
>JACRCT010000122.1 GCA_016218885.1 Deltaproteobacteria bacterium
CAGGTGGTCGTCGGTGAAGAGCAGCCGGTGCGCCGGAACGTGCAGGCAGACGAGGCCGGGGGTGTGCCCGGGGAAGTGGAGGACCTCTCCCTCGAAGCGGGCGAAGCCGAAGCGCGTCCCCGGCTCGAGCCGCTCGACCCTCTCCAGCCGCCGCCCGAAGGCCTCGGTCGCGGAGTGCATCGAGGTGATGCGCCGGACCAGCTCCGGCGCCAGCCCCAGCCGCTCCAGGTGGCCGTCGGCGAGGTCCGGCTCGTAGCCCACGACGACCTTGTTCCAGTCATCGCGGTGCAGGTAGACCCGCGCCCCGGACCGCTCCTGGACCATGCGCGCCAGGCCCCAGTGATCGACGTGGCCGTGGCTGATGAGGACGCGGGAGATCTCCTCGACCCGCCGCCCGCCGGCTGCGATGCCGGCGAGCAGCGCCTCGGAGCACTCGGGGGTGTCGAGGCCGGTGTCGAAGAGGGTCAGCGACCCGTCCGCGTTCTCGATGAGGTACGCGTTGACCGGGCCGCCGGCCTGGACGAAGGGGATGGGCAGGGCGAGCCGGCGGGCCCCGAGAGCGGCCAGGAGCTGGTCGCCCTCGGACTGCTGTACTTGCGCTGAGCCCGCCGCCGCCCGCTCGTCCACGTCTACTTGCCTGCCTTCACCGCCGCCGTGAGCTCGGGGAGCACCTTGAAGAGGTCGCCGACCAGGCCGTAGTCGGCGACCTGGAAGATGGCCGCCTCGGCGTTGGTGTTGACCGCGACGATGACCTTGCTGCCCTTCATGCCGGCCAGGTGCTGGATGGCGCCGCTGATCCCCGCGGCGATGTACAGCTCGGGCGCGACCACCTTGCCGGTCTGGCCCACCTGCAGATCGTTGGGGACCCAGCCGGCATCGACCGCGGCGCGGGAGGCGCCGACCGCGGCGTGCATCTCGTCGGCCAGGTTCTCCACGGGCTTGAAGTCACCCTTGGTGCCGCGGCCGCCGGAGATGACGACCTTGGCCTCGGTGAGCTCGGGGCGAGCGCTCTGGATGGCCTTGAAGGAGACGAAGCGGGCCTTGGGCTTTCCGGCCAGCTGCGGGGCCTCCTTCTTCACCTCGGCTGCGGTGGCGGCCTTGGCGGCGGCGGGGAACTCGGTGGTCCGCACCGTGAACACCTTCACCAGCGTGGTGATCTCCACCTCGGCGAAGACGTTGCCGGCCCACATCGGGCGGCGCAGCACGATCTTCTCCGCCGAGCCCTCGAAGCCCAGCACGTCGGTGGCCATGCCGGCGCCCATGCGGGCGGCGACGCGCGGGAGCACGTCCTTGCCGATGGCGGTGGCGGCCGCGCCGATCCAGGTGGCGTTGACGGCCTTGGCCAGAGCGGCGATGGCCTGGCTGAAGGGCTCGGCGAGCGGGTCCTTGAGCTCGGGGGCATCGAGGACATGGAGCACCTTGCCGCCGTAGGCCTTGAGATCCTCGGCGGCCTTGTCCAGGCCCGAGCCGAGGAGCGCGAGGTGCAGCTCGCCTCCGGTCTTCTGGGCGAGCGCCAGGCCCGCGCCGACGGCGTTGAGGCTGGCCTTGCGAAGCGTCCCACCCTGCTGCTCTGCGACGATCAGAACGTTCATGGAATCCCTCTCGAATCCAGTGTGGAGCGGTCGGGGGGGAGTGGCGGACTCTCGACTCTCGAGGACGACTCCCTCCAGAGGTCGTGGCCCGCTCTTCCCCACCCTCGCTAGAGAACCTTCGCCTCGCCCTTGAGCTTGGCCACCAGCGTCGCCACGTCGGGGACCATGACCCCGGCCTTGCGTGACGGCGGCGGGCTGAGCTTGAGCACCTTGACCTTGAGGGCCGTGTCCACCCCCAGCGCCTGCGGGCTCATCTCGGCGATGGGCTTCTTCTTGGCCTTCATGATCCCCGGCAGCGAAGCGTAGCGCGGCTGGTTGAGCCGCAGATCGGCGGTGATCACCAGCGGCAGGTCGGCCTCGAGCGTCTCCACCCCGCCGTCGACCTCGCGCATCACGCGAGCGACGGTGCCCTCGACGGCGATGGCCACGGTCTTGGCCTTCTCGGCCTCGGACTCCAGAGACTCGGTCTTGGAGGCGAAGGTGATCTGCGCCCAGCCCAGCAGCTCGGCGAGCATCTGGCCGGTCTGGTTCTGGTCGTCGTCGATGGCCTGCTTGCCCATGAGGACGAGGTCGGGCTTCTCCTTCTCCACGACCGCCTTCAGCAGCCGCGCGGCGAGGTCGGGGTCGGCCGGACCTTCATGCTTGACCCAGATGCCGCGGTCGGCGCCCATCGCCATGGCGTGGCGAATCTCGGCCTGGCACTTGTCGCCGCCGATGGAGACCGCCACCACCTCGCCCTTGTGCTTGGCGATCAGGCGCAGCGCCTCCTCCACCGCGATCTCGTCGAAGGGGTTGATCTTGTAGCCCACCCCTTCGGTCACGATGCCCGAGCCGTCGGGCTTGACCTTGATCTTCGACTCCGGGTCCTCGACCCGCTTGGCCGTCACGAGGATCTTCACGTCGCCTCCCTTTGCAGTTTGGATTGGCCGGTCGCCGGGCATCCGCGGCCGCGGTCGCTCGACGCCCTGCGTCCTTTGGGGATCTAGTGTCCTGCCGGTTGCGTTTCCATCGCCTGTGCGCGCGGGAAGATGGAACGCCTTCCCGCCTCTGACAAGCGTGGAATGCACCGCCTGGGGCGAAAAGTTCAGCCGGCTTCGCCGCGCATCCAGGCCTTGAGCTCGGGGACGACGTCCTTGCTCCAGCGCTTCCCGGCGCGCACCCGCAGGAACTCCTCGAGCAGCGCCTGGAGGATCCCCGCGAGCTGCTCGGAGAGCCACAGCCGCTCGGCGAGCCGGTCGTCCTCCTCCTCGCTCATCAGCTCGGGGAGCTTGGCGCTCTTGACGTCCAGGTAGTCGGCGTCGAGGGTGACCTCGTAGACCTTCTCGCCATGGGTGAGGCGCAGCCGGGCGCTGTGGAGCAGGAGCCCCCGCTCCAGCGACTTGCGGACGAGCACCGAGTAGGGCGCCATCGCCCCTCGGGCAGAAAGCTCGGTGACCTCGCCGGCGATGCCGCGCAGCACCGTGCGCCCGATGCACAGGACCGTCACCGCGTCCTTCTCGTACTTGACCAGGGGCTCGCCGGCCTCGCTCCTCCACAAGAGCCAGGTCAAAAACTCGCGCCCCAGGTAGGCCTTGCCGCGCAGGTACTGCTCGCGGGCCTTGCCGCGCTCGAGCTCGGCCTCGTCCTGCTTCTCCTCGGCCGCCTGACCGTCGACGCCGACCTCGCCTTTGGCGAAGCGCGCCTCCTCGCGGGCCTGCTCGCGCCTACCCATCTTCCACCTCCCGCAGCTCGGCGACGTCGGGGACCGAGCCGAAGTCCGGCCAGCTCAGGTCGGGCGTGGGCAGCAGATCCTCGTCCTTGAGGCCCAACAGCTGCGCGGCGGCGGCCGGGGCCAAGGGCTGCAGCTGGAGATCGAAGGCCTTCTCCAGCCCCGCCTCCACCTCCTCCACCGCGGTGCGCGAGGCGGCCCAGATCTGCAGCTCGCTCTTCTTCAGGTTCCAGCTCACGTCGAAGGTCTTGGTCTTGGGCGAGAGCTTCTGGCGCAGCGACTGCTTGAGCGCGGCGCGGGCGTCGTTCTTCTCCCTCCGCGAGCAGGGGCGGGTGTGCTCGGCCTCGAAGGTCTTGACCCACTTCTCGAGCTCCTCGCGGAGCATCCCGCCCGGCACCTTGAGGGTGTCCACGCGGAAGGAGAAGAGGGCGTACTCGCCCTGGTGCACGGCGCCGGTGGAGAACTCGACGGCGTCCCGGTCCTCGAGCTCCACGAACCCCACCGAGCGCTCGTCCTCGCTCGCCTTGCGGATGGGCTCGAAGACGTGCGTCCTCAGGTTCTTGACGATCCAGTCTTTCTCGCGCTTGTCGAAGCCTTCGACGCGGAAGCGGGCGAAGGTGACGGCGCCTCTCAGGATGGGCATGGCGCGGAGGATCGACGGGCCCGCCGCAACCGTCAAGCAGTGAGCAGGGCTTGACAGGGCCGGACTGGACCACCCGGCGGCGAGAGCTCTGCGCCGCCTCGGACTTCCACCGCAATCGCGGGCGGTTGCGGGTCCCCGGCGGGCTCGTCGCTCCTCGCGAATCGGCCTGCACCGGGCGGTGCGCGGCTCGCTTGCGGCGCCCTTGCTCAGCATCTTGGGCTTGGTGCCAACGTCGTGTCGTCGGAAGACACCCAGGGGAACGAGAGCCTGGCAGGTCCGAGCGAATAGCGCCGGCCTCTGCATATGCGTCCTCGGGGTTTGCCCGGCAGTGGCCCTCGTTCTGAACCGGGAAGGGAATCCGTCCGGCCGGCATTGCGCCATTCCCTCCCGGGAAGATGGTCGCCCTGCGGCGTGGTATCTTCCCGATCGGGAATGTTCAGGCTCATCGGCGACATTTCTTCCCTAGCGGGAGGATTCCATTGCAGACGCGCATCACGACGGCCCAGGAGCTCGGTACCTTCATTCGGGCCGAGCGCCGGCGGCAAGCGCTCACGCAGGCGGGTCTCGCGGCGCTCTGTGGCGTCTCGCCGCGCTTCTTGGGTGAGATCGAGCACGGTCGAAGCACCGCGGGCATCGGGCGTGTCCTACGGGTGTGCTCGCGGCTCGGCATCGACCTGCTCCTCGAGCCTCGCGGAGCGCCGCCGTGAACGAGCTCATCGTCTGGTGGGGCGCTCGGCGAGTGGGCCGGCTCACCGTCTCGAGCGACGACCGGCTCGCCTTCCGCTATGCCGCCGCGACCACTGCACGCGACCGGATCTCCGCATCGCTGCCGGTCGACCCCACGCGAGACCAACCCGGCACCTTCTTCTCCAACCTCCTGCCGGATGGCGCGCTGCGCGATCGGCTCGCGCATCGGCTGGGCGTGTCCCCTGGAAACGACTTCGCGATGCTCGCGGCCGTGGGAGGAGACTGCGCAGGCGCTCTGTCGCTCTTGCCTCCGGGAGTGACGCCGGGGGAAGAGGGAGGACGGCGAGCCCTGACGGCGAAGGCCCTCCAGCGCGCGCTCGAGCTCGGCGCACCGGAGGTCATGGCGGGCGAGGGTCTGCGCCTCTCGCTTGCCGGCGCACAGGACAAGCTTCCGGTCATCGCCGACGGCGGGAAGCTGTTCCTGCCCGAGGGCGCCACCGCCTCCACGCACATCCTGAAGCTCCCTTCGGCCCGTTTCCGGGGCATCGCCGAGAACGAATGGCTGATGCTGTCTCTGGCCCAGGGCGTGGGGCTGGCGACGGTCGCTGCACGCTTATGGCCATTGCCGGGCCAGGCGGGAAGCGCGCTCCTGGTGGATCGGTTCGACCGCAGGGCTGGAGCGCGTCTGCACCAGGAGGACCTGTGCCAGGCGCTGGGTCGTGCACCGTCGCGCAAATACGAAGCGGACGGCGGCCCCTCCCTCGCCGACGTGATCCGCTTGCTGTCGTCGGAGAGCACCCAGCCAGCGACCGACATCGAGAAGGTGATCCGCTGGCAGGCGTTCAGCGCACTCGCTGGCAACGCCGACGGACATGCGAAGAACCTCGCTCTGGTGCGTCATGAGGGCCAGGTGACTCTCGCGCCCTTCTATGACCTGGTCTGCACGCGGCAGTGGGCGCCCCTGTCCACGCGACTCGCCTTCGCGGTCGGAGGCATGTCCGACCCCGGCCAGATCGGTGGGAAGCATTGGAAGCGCGCGGCACAGGAGTGGGAGGTGTCCCCCGCCTATGTCCTCGAGACAGTCCGGCGCACCAACGCCGCGCTCAAGAAGGCGCTGGTGGACTTGCCCGCCCGCGCGCTCGAGGCCGGCATCCCGGAAACCATCGTCCGCAGCATCGTCGGCATCGTCAGGAAGGTGAGCCGCCGCTCAGAGACACTGCTTCGCGAAGGATGATGGCCTTGGCGATCCTGACGTACGTGGGCCTCGTTCACCGGGCGCACCACCCGCTGGTGGCGCCGCGCCAGGGATGAGAAGTTGACAAGCGAGCTGCAGTCTTGAGGAGCCTCCGATGAAAGTGACAGGGCCACGCGGTGCAGACCCAGCACGCCAGACCCGAGAGACCTCGGCGTCCCATCCTGCCGCCGTGAAGCGAGCTGCATCCAGGACGGTCAGCGATGGTTTTGATGGCGCGGTGCCGACGCGGCCCGCCAGGGTCCTCGGCGGAGCGAGTGCGACGGGGAGCGCGGAGGCCTCGCCCTTGGCCGATCCCGCCGTTTTTGACGCCCGCTACTACCTGGACCACAACCCGGACCTGGGGGCTGCAGGCATCTGCACGGAAGTGGGCGCCAGGCAGCACTGGGTCCACTACGGCGTGAGCGAAGGACGCTCCGGCCGCGCCGATTTCGACCCCAACACCTATCTCCACCGTTACTCCGACCTGCTCGCGGCCTACGGCCAGGACACGCGCGCCGCCACGCAGCACTACCTCGCCTACGGCATCGCCGAGGGCCGCAGCGGTGCGCCCGAGGGCGTGCCCGGACCGACGGACCCGCAGGCTCCAGCGAGCAAGGATTCTGCGCTGTCCCTGAAGAACACCAACCTGCGCCTGTATGACGCGGACAACCGGGACCTGGGGACGATCGGGAGCGGCGAGCCATCGGGCTGGGGCGTCAAGCAGTGGCATACGCGCGACCTCCTCACGCCCTCGGGCAACGGGGTGCGGACCGACCCGGAGCTGGGCACGGCCAGGCAGAGTCTCGTCTCGCCGTCTTCGGCATTGGCCATCTACGACGACCCCGCGAGCCCGGGAAGCCCGGTCTACGAGCTGGCCACCGCCGGCGGGCAGAATTCCAACTACGGCGCGCAGAACCTCTTCCTCCAGAAGGAGCTCGATCCGCCCGTTGCGGTAGCGCCGGGAGCCGTCATCGACCTCGACTACAAGATCAGCTACGCCGCCATCCAGAAGACCGCGGCCTTCGACGCCAAGAACCTGGCCCAGCTGCACCTGGGAATGGTGCTGCGCAACGAGCAGACCGGCGAGACGCTCTTCCTGCAGAAGGAGATGTTCGAGAGCAACAACAGAGGCACCACTACCCACGTCGACGGCGACCCCAATGACCCGCAGGACAGGGGGACGCACGTGGGCCTGTGTTGCACCTCCATGCGGCCCGGGGAGGACCTCAGTACCCCGCCCAACGGCTGGGTCCACGCGCGCATCGACGTGAGCCAGCAGCTCCAGGACGCTCTCTCCAAGGAATTCGCCATCCAGGGAGGTGGAAGCTACCGGTACCAAGGCACCAACCCGGCAGACTGGAAGCTCACCGCCGTCTACTACGGCACGGAGACCGCCGGGACCGGCGTGCTCACCACGCAGATCAAGAACCTGGAGCTGACCTGAACCACTGGCCGGCGGGGCCGAGAGCCTGTCGAGGGGGTGCGCGGGCCAAGGCATTCTTCCCAGCCGGCGCTTCGCCGCCATTTGCTTCCCTCTCGGCCGGCCCTATCCTTGGCACCCAAACCGCTTGAGGCGAGGAGAAGCTCATGACCGAGTACGCAGTGCTGACGGCGATTGGCGAGGACCGGCCGGGACTGGTGAACGAGATCTCGAAGCTCATCCACCAGGCCGGCTGCAACATCGAGGACAGCCGCATGGCCGTGCTCGGCGGCGACTTCGCCATGCTCATCCTCGTCGCCGGGGAGAAGGCCGGCCTCGACAAGGTGCGCGACGCGGCCTCCGCGACCGGGCAGCGCGTGGGGCTCACGGTTCAGATGCGCCCCACTCACAAGCCGGGCATGCCCGCCAAGGCCCTGCCTTACGACCTGCGCGCCTACGCGATGGACCACCCCGGCATCGTGCAGCGCGTCGCCGAGTACCTGGCCGCGCGCAAGATCAACATCCGCGCCATGGACACGCGCGTCACCGAGGCCCCACACACCGGCCAGCCGCTCTTCTCGCTGCACGCGCAGGTCGACATCCCCGCCCCCGAGAACGTGGCCGAGATCCGACGCGGGCTCTCGGCCATCGGCGCGGAGGAGAACATCGACCTCGAGCTCAAGCCCGCTCAGGGCTGAGCCGACTTCGAGCGCGAAGAGGTGTTCACTGCACCTATTGGCATCGGGCCCGGTCGGGCTCCGGCGCCGTGCCGCGTCCCCTTACCGCAGACCCGCGAGCCGCAGGTGCTCGCACATCGGCTTGTCCGTGCCCAGGACGTGCCGGATGAGCCACTGGCAGATCTTGTTGTTGACCTCCAAGGCGAGCACCGACGACGGACCGCCCTGCCTCAGCTGAACGGCGAGCGCCGAGAAGGTCTCCACGAAGTCGGCGTGCTCCTTCAGGTGCTCGGCCTTGGCCGGATACCGATG
>JACRCT010000137.1 GCA_016218885.1 Deltaproteobacteria bacterium
AAGGGTTGCTCGGCGGCTGGCTACGCGGTTCGGCGTCCAAGATCGTGTCCTCTCGCCTTCGGCTGGCTCTTCGCCCCGACGCGCGGCGTGGCGCGTCACTTCACCGGCTTGAGCAGCGGGAAGAGGACGACGTCGCGGATCGACGCTGAATCGGTCAACAGCATGGTGAGGCGGTCGATGCCGATCCCCTCTCCGGCGGTCGGGGGCATCCCGTGCTCGAGCGCGCGCACGAAGTCCTCGTCATAGGGCATGGCCTCCTGGTCGCCCTTGCGCGCCAGCTCGACCTGCCGCTGGAAGCGCGCTCGCTGGTCCACCGGGTCGTTCAGCTCGCTGAAGGCGTTGGCGATCTCCATGCCCGCCGCGAACAGCTCGAAGCGGTCGGTCACCCGGGGGTCGGCGTCGCGCTTGCGCGCCAGCGGTGAGACCTCGATGGGGAAATCGGTCACGAAGACCGGCCGGTCCTTGGGCAGCTGCGGCTCGCCCACCGCCTCGAACGCCCGGGCGATCATCTCTCCCGGGGTCGCCATCGTCGCGGCGTGATCGAGGATCGCCGCGAGATCCTTGTCGTGCGCCTCGCGCGCCGCCCGCTCGCACGCCTGCTTGAGCCCGTCGCCTGCCAGTGCCGCAGAGGCCTGAAGCCCCAGCTTGCTGGCCGTGTGCTCGACCATCGAGATGCGAGGGTATGGCGGCGTGAAGTCGATGACCTGCCCCTGGTAGGTGATCTTGGCCGAGCCGGTGACATCGGTAGCCAAGCAAAGGAGCAGGTCCTCGGTCAGCTTCATCAGGTCCTGCCAGGTCGCGTAGGCCTGGTAGAACTCCACCATCGTGAACTCAGGGTTGTGCCGGCGATCGATGCCCTCGTTGCGCCAGATGCGGCCGATCTCGTAGACGCGATCGATTCCCCCGACGACCAGGCGCTTGAGGTGCAGCTCGAGCGCGATGCGCAGCTTCAAGTCCATGTCCAGCGCGTTGTGGTGCGTTTGGAAAGGCCGGGCGGTCGCGCCGCCAGCCTCCTCCGGCTTGTGGAGGGTGGGCGTCTCGACCTCGATGAAGCCATGCCCATCGAGGAAGCGCTGGATGCCGCGGACGATGCGGTGGCGCTTGACGAAGAGGTCCTTCACGCCGGGAGTGACGATGAGGTCCAGGTAGCGCTGGCGGCAGCGGGTCTCGATGTCCGAGAGCCCGTGCCACTTCTCGGGCAGGGGGCGCAGCGACTTGGTGAGGATATGGAACTCGGTGGCGACCAGGGTCAGCTCGCCCGTCTTGGTGCGGGTGCACTTGCCCTTGGCTGCCACGATGTCGCCCAGGTCGGCGAGCTTGTAGGTCTCGAAGGCCTGGTCGCCCAGCACGTCCTTCTTCGCCCACACCTGGAGGTCGCCTTCGCGGTCGCGCAGCTTGAGGAAGGCCGCCTTGCCGAACGTACGGTTGGCGAGGATGCGGCCGGCGACGGCGTAGGTCTGCGAGGCCTTCTCGACCTCCTCCTGCGCCTTGAGCTCCCCCAACTCCTTGGCGATGACACCAGTCGTGTGGTCGGGCTCCCAGCCGTTGCGGTAGGGGTTCAGGCCTTGGGCGCGCAGGTCCTCGGCCTTCTTGAGGCGCGCGTTGAAGATCTCCTGCTCCTTGGAGACGTCCTCGGCCGACGTGCCGCCAGCGGGGGTTTCGGTGGGCTCGTTGCTCATGGTGTCCTTCGGCTTTCGCGAGAGGCGCGGTACGCTAGCGGCCGACCCGGGGAGCGTCAAGGAATCCCTTGGGGTTCCCGCGCCTTACGCTGGCGTTGAAGGTCGAAGTCGGAGGTCTTGGCGCGCGAGGAGCAACGCCCTGGATGCCGCGAGACCGGCTGAGCGGCACGCAACGCGAGCCTGCTACTTGCTCTCGCAGGTGAAGACGTGAACCGCCTCGCCGCCCGGCCCGCCCAGGAGCGAGTAGGAGAGCCAGCTCGAGCCGCTCGAGGACCAGCTCGTCCCCGGGAGGGCGTTCAAGCTCATCCCCCCATCCGCGCCGCCGCACCCCAGCAAGCCAAGGGCGTTGAAGGTCTCGTATTTGGACTGGTCGGGGCAGGTGTAGACCATGTTCATTCCGTACGAGGACATGGCGAAGGTGCCGCCGCTGGAGGCCACCTCCAGGCTCGACTGGCCAGACTACTTGCTCTCCTTGACCCGAAGGCAAGTCTGGCCGCTCCTCGTGACGGTGAACGACAGTGCCTGGCCGCTCGGAGGAATGACCAGGGGCGCGTCGAAGGTCACGGTCGCGCCGCTGGCATAGGTGCAGGTCTTCAGGTCGCTGCTGAAGGTGCCCGTCTCGCTGTCTAGGGGAAGGCAGCTTTGAGCGGGCGCGAGGTTCGTCTTCCAGCAATTGGACTCGGAAGCGAACCAGGCGCAGTCGATGGCCTTGGCCTCGGTGCCGCTCGAACCTCCACAGCCAGACAAGCCGAGCGCCAGGCACATGGAAAGGCGGGCGACGAGTGATGAGCGAAGGGACATGCGCGGAGTCTTCCCGAACGCGGGTCTGAAGGCCAGCCCCTCCCAGCAATCGAGCACCCTCGCAGGCCGGATTCAGGTCGCGAGCTTCTGCAGGGCTTGGCGGGCGGACGCTCGCGCTTGTAGGAGAGCGGGAAGACAAGTGTAGGGCCCGATACCTCCTGCCCTTCCCTGCCCCTTCGTGCGTTGCCGCCCCCGAATCGCGGGGCTAAGTGACCTCCGCCCTCGGGGAGGGGACCTGCATGAAGGCATCCGATCTGCTGGTGCGCTGCCTGGAGGCTGAGAAGGTCCGCGTCGTCTTCGGCCTGCCCGGCGAGGAGAACGAGGACCTCCTCTTCTCGCTGGCTGACTCGAAGATCCGCTTCGTGGCCTGCCGCCACGAGCAGGGCGCGGCCTTCATGGCCGATGTCTGGGGGCGCCTCACCGGCATGGCAGGCGTCTGCCTGGCCACGCTCGGCCCGGGCGCCACCAACCTCATCACCGGGGTCGCCGACGCCCAGCTCGACAAGTCCCCGCTCGTCGCCATCACCGGCCAGGGCTCGGTGGAGCGCCTCCACAAGGAGAGCCACCAGGCCATCGACGTGGTGTCGATGCTCAAGCCGGTCACCAAGTGGAACACCTCGATCAACCGCCCGGAGGTCATCCCAGAGGTCGTGCGCAAGGCCTTCAAGCTGGCCGAGCGCGAGAAGCCCGGCGCGACCCACCTCGAGCTGCCCGAGGACGTCGCGCGCATGGAGGTGGACGCCTCTCCCATCCCGCCGCGTCGCCTGCGCCGCCCCGCCCCGGACTACAAGGCGCTCGACGCCGCCTTCGACATCCTCAGGAGCGCCCGGCGACCGTTGGTGCTGGCCGGCAACGGAGCCATCCGCAAGCTCGCCTCCAAGCACCTGCGCCAGTTCATCGAGGCCACGGGCATCCCCGTGGTCACGACCTTCATGGGCAAGGGCGCCGTCTCCTGCGAAGATCCCCGCTCGCTCTTCGCGGTGGGCATGCTCGCCCGCGACTTCGTCCAGGACGCCTTCGACGAAGCGGACGTGGTGATGACGGTGGGCTACGACGTGGCCGAGTACGACCCCAAGCTGTGGAGCTCGCGCCGCGCCCTGCGCGTGATCCACCTGGACTTCGAACCCGCCGAGGTTTACGCGCACTACCAGCCCGAGGTGGAGCTCATCTGCGACATCTCTGCGGCGCTCTGGGAGCTCAACCTGCGCGTGCAGCGCTCGCCCCTTCACTTCGGCAACTGGGCCCTTCCGGTGCGCGAGCAAGTGGCGCGGGACGTGGCCTCCTACCAGCTGCGCGAGGGGGAGCCCTTCACGGTCCCCGGGGCGCTCAGCCTGCTGCGCCAGCTCATGGCCCCCGAGGACGTGCTCATCAGCGACGTGGGCGCGCACAAGGTCTGGATCGCCCGCAATTTCTGCGCGCTCGAGCCCAACACCGTGCTCATCTCCAACGGCTTGGCCTCGATGGGCCTCTCGCTCCCCGGGGGGATCGCCGCGCGACTCGCCCAGCCTGAGCGCCGCGTCGTCTGCGCCATGGGGGACGGCGGGTTCCTCATGAACGCCGCGGAGATCGAGACCGCCACCCGCTGCGGGGTCTGCTTCCCCATCCTGGTGTTCAACGACGCAAGCTACGGCCTCATCCGCTGGAAGCAGCGCAATCGCCGGGCCTTCGAGGTCGGGACCGCGCTCACCAACCCCGACTACGTGAAGTTCGCGGAGAGCTTCGGAATCCGGGGATACTCACCGCGCACGGTCGCCGAGCTGGAGCGAGTGCTGGGCGAGGTCATCCCCGCGCAGCAGATGTGCATCGTGGAGATCAAGGTGGATCAGTCGCCCGACGTCGAGCTGTCGCACAAGCTCGCCGCCTGGGCCCAGGCAAGGACGCAGGCCCCCAGCGCGGCTGGGGATTCTTAAGACACGAGGAGCCCTCGTCATGAAGTCCATCAACCCCGCCACCGGTGAGCTGCTGCGCGACTGGCCCGAGCATGACGAGACCGAGGTGCTCCGCCGCCTCGAGCTGGCGGAGCAGACCTTCCACTCCTGGAGCCGCACCAGCTACGAGGAGCGCGCCCGCCTGCTCAAGGGCGTGGCGCGCGTCCTGCGCGAGGACCTGACCGGCTGGGCGAAGCAGATGACCGAGGAGATGGGCAAGACCCTCGCCGCCGCGGAGGCCGAGACCGAGAAGTGCGCCTGGGTCTGCGACCACTACGCGGAGGCCGCCGCGCGCTACCTCGCGCCCGAGCCGGTCAAGACCGACGCCTCGGAGAGCTTCGTCCGCTTCGATCCCCTGGGGCCCATCCTGGCGGTGATGCCCTGGAACTTCCCCTTCTGGCAGGTCTTCCGCTTCGCGGCGCCAGCGCTGATGGCCGGCAACGTGGGGCTGCTCAAGCACGCCTCCAACGTCCCCGGCTGCGCGGTGGCCATCGAGGAGGTCTTCCGCAGGGCAGGCCTTCCCGAGGGCTGCTTCACCACGCTGCTCATCGGCGCCAAGGCGGTGGACCGCGTCCTCGAGAGCCCGGTCGTCCGCGCGGTGACGCTGACCGGGTCCGACCCCGCGGGGCGGGCCATCGGCGCCAAGGCCGGCAGCCTGCTCAAGAAAACCGTGCTCGAGCTCGGCGGGTCGGACCCCTTCATCGTGCTCTACGATGCCGACCCGAGGGAGGCAGCCCGCATCGCCGCCCGCGCGCGCTGCATCAACAACGGCCAGTCCTGCATCGCCGCCAAGCGCTTCATCGTGGAGGAGGCCATCGCCGACCGCTTCGAGGAGCACTTCACTGCGGAGATGGCGGGCTTCAAGGTCGGCGACCCCATGGACCGCACCACCGACGTCGGGCCGCTGGCGCGCGAGGATCTGCTGCAGGATCTCCACGCCCAGGTTCAGCGCTCCCTCAGTGAGGGCGCGAAGCTGCGCACCGGCGGACGGCGGCTGGACCGGCGCGGCTACTTCTACGCCCCCACCGTCCTCGACCACGTGCGCCCGGGGATGACGGTCTTCGACGACGAGACCTTCGGCCCGGTGGCGGCGGTGGTGCGCGCAAGGGATGCGGAGGACGCGCTGCGCCTGGCCAACCAGTCCAAGTTCGGGCTCGGGGCCAGCCTGTGGACCGCCAACGCCGAGCGCGCCAAGGACCTCGCCGGGCGGCTCGAGACGGGCTCGGTCTTCGTCAACGGGATGGTCAAGTCCGACCCCCGGCTGCCCTTCGGCGGCATCAAGACCAGCGGCTACGGCCGCGAGCTGTCGCACTTCGGGATCCGCGAGTTCGTCAACGTGAAGACGGTGTGGATCCGCTAGCGAGGGTCGGCCCGGTCGCGATGCTCGAGGCGGCTACCGGGTCGCGGGAATGGCGCCGACCTTCTCCTGGACGAGCGCCTTGAGGAACTCCCGGTTGAGGCGGGCGACGAACTTCACGTTGATGCCCTTGGGGCAGGCGGCCTCGCACTCGTAGTGGTTCGAGCAGTTCCCGAACCCGTTCTCCGCC